>NZ_JABERK010000048.1:0-45632 GCF_013004315.1 Acinetobacter sp. ANC 5378 | reverse complement strand
TTGAGAGAAAAACCTTAAAAGCTTTATTCATGCCCGATAAAATACCGATAAAACAAAAGGAAGCTCAATTGAGCCTCCTTTTATGAAAAATTGTGGGACAGCAGTGAGCCGAAGCTTCCTTTTTAAGGTCAAAGAGAATTAAGCGTGCGGCTTAACTTCTTCTTCCATCAGGCTATCAATTTCAGCTGGATTTGCTAATGCATAATCAAGCTTGTCTTTGTCTAATTGACCGACCCATTTTGCAACCACCAAAGTTGCCAATGAGTTACCAACCAAGTTAGTCAATGCACGCGCTTCTGACATGAAACGGTCAATACCGAGAATCAATGCCAAACCTGCAACCGGAATATGTCCTACCGCAGACAAGGTCGCAGCCATGACAATAAAGCCAGAACCTGTTACACCTGCAGCACCTTTAGAAGAAATCAATAACACCACAAGTAATGTAATTTGATGTTCAATATCCAACGGTGTATTGGTTGCTTGGGCAATAAAGATTGCTGCCATGGTCAGGTAAATAGACGTACCATCCAGGTTAAATGAATAACCTGTTGGAATGACTAGACCCACTACTGACTTTTCCGCACCCGCAAGTTCAAGTTTCTTCAACATACGTGGCAATACTGATTCTGAAGATGATGTACCCAGTACAATCAACAGTTCTTCACGAATCAGGCGAATCATTTTCATGATGCTAAAGCCTGTGATACGTGCAATCGTCCCTAAAACAAGGAAAATAAACAGCAGACAGGTAAGGTAGAAACAGATGATTAACTGTGCCAACTGCGCCAGTGAACCAATACCGTATTTACCAATGGTAAATGCCATCGCACCAAACGCACCAATCGGCGCTAACTTCATAATCATGTTTACGATATTGAAGAATACATGGGCAATTTGGTCGACCAGTTTCAATACTGGTTTACCGGCATCACCGAGTTTATGCAGCGCAAAACCGAACAGAATAGCGAAAAGCAATACTTGTAGAATTTCACCTTCAGCAAATGCACCCACTACCGTATTCGGGATGATATTCATCAGGAAATCGACGGTCGATTGCGATTGACCTGATTCTACATATTTAGAAATACCTGAGGTATCTAAAGATGCAGGATCAATGTTCATGCCTACACCTGGTTTGGCAACGTTAATTACCAGTAAACCGATCAGTAAGGCAATCGTTGAAACTATTTCAAAGTAAAGTAAAGCAACACCACCAGTTTTACCCACTGATTTCATGCTTTCCATACCAGCAATACCACTGACGACTGTACAGAAGATTACTGGCGCGATGATCATTTTAATCAAACGAATAAAAGCATCACCTAAAGGTTTAAGTTGTTCACCTAAGCCTGGAACGTGTTGTTCTGCACCATTGATTATTTGCGTTCCACTTGGCGAAAAATGACCAACGAGGATACCCGCAATAATGGCAACAATCACTTGAAAATAGAGCGACTTATAAATTGGTTTTTTAGCCATGACATTACTTCACGATATATTTATAAATAAGAAATATTCAGTTTTTGTCTATTTTCAACAAATAAACAGCCCAAAACTCTTTTGCCAAGCAAAAGAGCGCCAAGGCATTGAATTCCTTCAATACTGAACAATAATACGTATTATGAATGTGATTAAAAATCACGATATTCTGAACTTTTCCAAATTCAAAATCGTTAGATCAGGAGATTGAAATGCAACGAAAATTTACCATAGATTAAATTTTACCTAATTTTTTAGCGTTTATTCTCGTTTATTTGTTAATAAGACTAAATAATCGCCTATTTCTTATTAGACATTAGTCTAAATTCGACCCATCAAGTTTTATTGGAATTAAGCTGAAATATTTCTATCAACTTTATAAAATATCCGCATACTTATTTTACTTGCCCATTAAAGTTAGCCTTATGCAAACCCAAAGAAATATCTACAAAGATTTTGAACATCCTTTTGCACAATATGTCCGTATTGTAGGTAAAGGAAAAAATGGTGCACGTTCGCTCAGTTATGATGAAGCCTATCAAGCCTTTAGCATGATCTTGAAAGATGAAGTACTGGATGTTCAGTTGGGTGCTTTCTTAATGCTGTTACGTGTTAAAGAAGAATCTGTAGATGAACTGGCCGGTTTTGTACAAGCCACCCGTGATCAACTCAATTTTAAAACCTTAGATGTCGATTTAGATTGGTCATCGTATGCAGGTAAACGTAAGCATTATCCATGGTTTTTATTGGCTGCACTGACTTTGGCACAACACGGTTATAAAATTGTCATGCATGGCGCATCGGGTCATACCATCAACCGCCTTTATACTGAACAGGTATTGGAATACCTCGGTTACGCTATTTGCCAAAATGACACAGATGTGGATCAACAATTACAACAACGCAATTTTGCCTATATTCCTTTAGAAGCGATTTCACCCATCTTAAGTGACTTGATTGCCTTACGTAACGTGATGGGCTTACGTTCACCGATTCATACCCTTGCCCGTTTAATTAATCCATTCAATGCCAAAGCAACGGTGCAAGCGATTTTCCATCCTGCTTATCGAACTTCACACCAACAAGCGGCTTTTAAATTGGGTTATAAAAATAGTGCTGTGATTAAAGGTGAAGGTGGGGAATTTGAACGTAATCCCGATGCCAAAACTTTAATTTGTGGCATTAAAAATGGCGAACTGTACGAGCATGAATTACCAAAACTGACTGAAAACCGTAGCCCGATTGAAGAAGAACTGGATTTAGCGGTTTTTAAAGCGGTTTGGGAAGGCAAGCAAAATCATGAATATGGTAAAATTGCAGTGACTGAAACCATGGGGATTGCTTTATATACCATGGGCGCTTGTGCTTCTTATAATGAGGCGATGCTAAAAGCCAAAGAGCTGTGGGCAAACCGAAAAATTATTTAATAGGCTAAAGGGTCAGGCTCTACGGAGTCTTATCGCTCATAATAAAATATTGGGAGCTCGTTGTGTTACTTTTTAAAAATGAGTAACACTGTTACGTAAGAAAACTTTTACCATTCGCAAAACTCGGCAAATACCACCGAGTGTCATGTCTCTCGCAAAAACAGGACTATATTAATATAGTCCTGCCTCGAACAGTTGCGAATGGCTTTTCCGTGTAGCCATAATCAACTTTAATTTAAAGTTTAGCTACTCAAAACAACCCATCATTAAACAAAACGAATCGGCTTGAATTCTTCATCTTGCTGTGGGTCATGTGAATCACAATGTTCATCTTCTTCTTTGGTACCGCGGTCAATATAGCCACTACGTTCAGTTTCAGGCAAATTTTTCATTTCCCAAGCATAAACTGCCTGCATACAGGTTTGACGCTGCTCTTTGGTGAGCGCTACGCCATTTGGCCATTTACCAATTTCCACTGCTGTCTTTAAACGCGAAACAATTTCAGGATCGAGTACGGCCAGCATTTGTTCAATATTCATCATTTAATCCTGCTGTTGTAAAGAGTCAAAATCTTGATTCCAACCAAGTTTGGTGCGGCATGCCATATAGAAGTCATACCCTGGCGGATGAAGTAAATTCAATTTAAATGGATGCTTACGGATATGTAAACTATCACCAACACTAAGTGAAACGCTATGTTGACCATCGGCACTGACCATGGGTAACACGCGATTTTCACGAATCATAATCTTAATTTCACTTTGCCCACCGACCACAATAGGACGTGAAGACAAGGTATGTGGATGCATCGGCACTAAAGAGATCGCATCCATACTTGGATGGACAATCGGTCCACCGCCCGACAAAGCATATGCTGTAGAACCGGTCGGTGTAGAGACAATCAGACCATCACTATGCTGACGATAGACATATTGACCATCAATATTCAGTTCGAAGTCAATCATATGAACAGACCTGCCCGAATGTAAAACCACATCATTCAGCGCAATGGCATCATAAATACTTTCACCTTTGGAACGAATTTCCATTTCCAGCAAGAAACGGCGATCCAACTGAAACTGACCTTTGAGCACCTGATCAAGCTTGAATATAACTTCGGTCGGCTTAATATCGGTTAAAAAGCCCAAACGACCACGGTTTACACCAATGACAGGCGTATTATGTTTTACCAGTGCGCGTGCAGCATGCAATAGAGAACCATCGCCACCGACCACAATCACCAAATCAACCACCTCACCCAATAAGGCACGACTGACGGTTTGGGTATTGGGATAAGGAACCAGCTCTGCTGTTTGAGAATCAAAAACAGGATGAAGCCCTAAACTTAAAAGATGATCATGAATGAGACTTAAAGTTTCAACAACGGAGGATTTATCTGGACGCCCTATTAATCCGATGTTTCGAAAAGTCTTATGTGAAATTTGCACCTGAGTCATCGCTCCGCTACGATTCCTGCCTATCATAGCATTAACCCTATTCATTTTAAAAAACTTTAAAGTTTCATGTAGCACTCTATACAGATGAATAGGTTACTAAAGAACGATTTGCATCCCATCCATATACCCACTACAACAAACATCTGTGCAAATTTAAATAATATTGATTTTTTATGATAAAGATCACATTTTATAAGCAGCATCTTGAGATCTATAATGCCGCTCAATACCTCAGGTCTATAAATATGTTCTAAAATTAACTCAACCTCTCCAAAAAAAGACTAAGCTGTAAAAAAAACATCTTTTATAAAATCAATAACTAATTACAAATATTCTGTGCTTTTTATCGCAATATTTTATCTTCATTCACAGATTAATTATTGCAAATAAGTGAAAAGCTTCGCATGATTAACACAATTAATCAGGATCTTATATTAATTGATGAAGTCTGAACGTGGTATCGGTTTACTAGCGCTTATTTTTTCAATATTAGTCATTGGTGCTTTCTTGGCTTTTAGCATCTATTTAATCCGAATGGATAATATTGTGCGGAATAAGTTTGAAGGACAGCGCTGGGATATTCCGGCGAAAGTATTTGCTCGTCCTTTGGAAATCTATACCAATGCCCCGGTTAATCAAACAGACTTTACTCAAGAGCTGAAATTACTCGGCTATAAAAATTCTGATAGCTATACCAAATCGGGAAGTTACGTTAGCTCAGGTGATGCACTGTATGTGCATACACGTGGTTTCGACTTTGGCGATAGCGCAGAACCTGAACAGGTGTTAAAAGTCACCTTTAACAATGATCAAATTGGTGAAGTCAGTGCGACCAAACCTTCATCTACCGGTATTGCTCGTTTAGAACCTTTATTGATTGGCGGCATTTACCCGCAGCACAATGAAGACCGTGTGCTGATTAAACTCGACAAAGTTCCTAAACCTTTAATTGAAGCACTCATTGCGACAGAAGACCGTAACTTCTATCATCATCATGGGGTTTCAGTTCGGGGCACAGCACGTGCTTTAGTCAGTAACGTCACCGGTGGCAAGCGTCAAGGTGGTTCAACCCTGACCCAGCAATTGGTTAAAAACTTTTATTTAAGTCCAGAAAAAACCTTAAAACGTAAAGTAAATGAAGCCTTGATGGCGCTGTTAATTGAGCTTCATTATGATAAAGATGAAATTCTAGAAGCTTATTTAAATGAAGTGAACTTGGGTCAAAATGGTAACTATTCTATTAATGGTTATGGTCTGGCTTCACAATTTTACTTCGGCTTACCGCTGAGTGAATTGAATACCGCTCAACAAGCCTATTTGGTCGGTTTGGTTCAAGGACCAACTCTTTTCAACCCGTGGAGAAATCCTGAAGGTGCAAAAAGACGTCGTGATATTGTCTTAAACAATATGCTGGTGATGGGCTATCTGACTCAGGAACAGTTTGAGCAGGAAGTGGCACGACCACTCAATGTGATTGCAAAACCGACTTTGGGTCCTGCCCGCTTCCCGGATTTTCTGGATATTGTGCGTCGACAATTGCGTACCGAATATCAAGAAGGTGATTTGACCAACCAAGGTTTAAGAATTTTCACTACACTTGATCCGATTGCACAAACCAAAGTCCAGGAGGCATTTAAAGCTTCAGTTTCCGGTTTAGCCAATGCCAATCCTAAACGTTTAAAAGATTTGCAAGGTGCGGTTTTAATTTCGCATCCTGAAAATGGTGAACTGGTTGCAGCAGTCGGTTCTACACAAGATTTTACCGGTTTTAACCGTGCTTTAGACGCCAAACGTCAAGTGGGTTCTTTACTCAAACCAGTGATTTATTTAAGTGCGATTGAATCTGGACGTTACAACTGGGCCAGTCCAATTGAAGATAGCGCGATGAATATTGTCAGTGAAGGAAAAACCTGGACACCTAAAAATTATAGCGGCGGTGATCATGGGGTTGTGCCAATGGCAGAAGCATTGGCAAATTCCTATAACCTTGCAGCAGTGCGTTTAGGTCAGGAATTTGGGCTTTCAACTTTCAGTAATCACCTGAAAAAATTTGGCGTGACTTCGGATATTCCAACTTACCCTTCTATCTTCCTCGGTGCAGTTGATATGTCGCCTATGGAAGTGATGAGCATTTATAGCAACTTTGCTACGGGAGGATTTAAATACCCAATCAAGTCAATTCGTTCTGTGGTGGATGCAAACGGACGTTTACTGGATCGTTATGGTCTGACCGTTCAAAAAACCATTGACCCTTCTGCCGCATATATTTTGAATTATGGCTTACAACAAGTGATGAGTTCAGGTACAGGTCGTTCTGCTTATAGCGCGTTACCCACCAGTTTAAAATTGGCGGGGAAATCGGGAACCACCAATGATACACGTGACTCATGGTTTGCGGGTTATTCGGGTAATTATTTAAGTGTGGTGTGGTTAGGTCTGGATGACAATAAAATCACCGGTTTAACCGGTTCTTCAGGTGCCCTTCCTGTTTGGACCAATGTCATGAAGCAACTGCGCCAAAAACCGGTGAACTTACGCCAAACTGAAAATGTACAATGGCACTGGATTGATCGCACGACTGGCCATTTATCTGCCCAAGGGTGTGAAGGTGCAATGTATATTCCATTACTACGCAATAATGTGCCAAGCCAAGCCACAGCATGTGGTTTACCGCATTATCAAGTAGAGCCAGGTTACAATTCTGACACCGAAAGCAATCAGGCTGCACCTGCAGAAAACGATAGTATCGAAAACTATATTCGTGAAAGTGAAACTGAAATGCCGCGTGACTCTTCCAATGATAGTCAGGTCATTTCAAGCGGTAGCTATGATAATTAGTGGTGACAATTCATAATGAATGTTCGATTCAACATGTATAAGCAAGTGCTGATCGGTTTAGGCTTAATAGCTTTGGTGGGCTGTCAAAGCCTGCCAGCCCCTGAGACCAAGGAACCGGCGAAAGCTGCACCTTCTGAAAAGAAGGAAATTAAAACCCCTTCTGGTGTGGTCATTAGCCCTTATGAGCGCGAAGAAATTCAACGTAAAAAAATGCAGGTAGTCGTTCCTGAGCAAAGAAGCACGCAGCAATTTGATGATGGTCGTGAACTTCCTGCATTTAAAAAACTCATGCAAAAAACCCAGCTTGCATATAAACAAGGGCAATGGAATCAGGCGGAGGCTGCTGCGCTTCAGGCACAGCGCTTGGCACCACAATCTGCCGAGACTTTTTTGTATTTGGCTTTGGTGGCCAATAAGAAAAATAAACCTGCAAATGCGGAAGCTTTAGCACAACGTGGACTGAGTTATGCACAAAGCAATGCTATGAAAAAGCAACTGTGGTTGGTCATTTTAAAAGCTGCACAACAGCAAAAAGATCAAAAAACCATTCAACAAGCGCAAAAAGCACTGAAAGCCTTATAAAATTCTGGATGTATCGAGATGAATAATTCAGAGCTTAATACATCCTGTTATTCGATTTTTATAAACTCTATGTTTTATAAAAATCGAATCCCTGCAATTCCATAAGCCCCCTGCTGCTGAGCCGTCATCAAATCACCGGCTTGCATGCCACCTAAAGCAAAAACAGGAATTTCGACTTGAGCAGCCAAGTTCTTAAACTGTTCCCATCCCAGTGCCCGAGCCTCTGGATGCGTTTCTGTAGCCAACACTGGACTCAATAAAATGGCATCACAACCAATTTTCTGTGCCTGTTTCATCGAGACTAAATCATGACAAGCCGCAATATAGCGTTTGCCAATGATTAAATCGCCCTGCATTAAAGACATGACTTGCGACTGCTTTAAATGGATGGCTGAAATGGCCTGTTGTTGAATTGAATTGAGCTGTTGGTAAAGATCAATATTCACAATCAGCTTGGACAATTGCTCAACACTTAAGCCGGAAATTTCAATGATCTGGGCTTGAGTCCCCTCAACACGCCAATACATCAGCTGATCCAGTTTTAATTGGTTTAAGGTATCTAACCGATCTGAAATTTTAATCTGATGTGCCCAATGTAAGCGCTTAATCATGGCATGATTGGCTTTGGGAAAATTTAAACTGAGCAATTCATCACGGCTATACCATGTCCAAGGCTGTTGAATTTCATTCAATAAAGCGCTCGGTACGATGGCCTGAAATAAATGCAAATTCACAATCACATCGTCATATTCATGCCGAATCACATCAAAAGCATGCCAGTCCTGTAAACCTATTCCAACTTCTTCATAAATTTCACGGCGACAGGCTGCTAAAGGACTTTCCCCCTGTTCAACTTTGCCGCCTGGAAATTCATGTTTATTTCCCTGATGCTGTTTTGCTTCACGCCATCCTACAAGTACCTTGTCCTGATGCAACAAGATTGCAATTGCAACGTGAATCGTGGGTTTCGACATGCCGTACTCCTTTGCGTGAAAATATTACAGAGTGTAAGCAAATTTAAGTTTTTTATAAAATCTTAAATAACGCATTGACAGCTCTATTCGATAATGATTATCATTTAAAACATTCACTATATACCACGGAGTCGAAGGAATGAACGCACCATTTAGCCTGTTTACACGTAATAATGATCTAGCCCACTCACTACCGATGTTGCACTCGAACAACCTGTTTTCCCTCGGCCGAGAAATTCGAATCATGCATGCCGGAGAAGAATATCGTTTACGTTTAACCCGTAACAATCGACTCATTCTGACCAAATAAAACTGATTCTAACCAAATAAAATAGTAACAAGCCAATAATAATATTCGTGGAAACCAGCAGTATATGCGTAAACATACTGCTTTTTAGCGCTTAAGATTGAGTGGAAATTGCAACTCGACCTTTAATCCACCATGCGCAGATTGAGAAAAATGAATTTCACCTGCATGCAACTCCATAATTTTTTGACAGATCGAAAGTCCCAAACCTGAACCCTGAGTTTTGGTTCCTAATGCGCGATAAAAGCGTTCGCCCAGTCGTTGCAACACTTCCTCTGTCACACCTTGCCCATCATCTTCAATCGTAATCATTAGCTTTTGATGTTTCTGTTGCAGATCAATAAATACATGCCCATTCTGCCCGACATAGCGAATGGCATTGTCCACTAGGTTTCGCATACAACTGAAAATGAGTTTGTCATTAGCCAAAATAGAAAGATGAGGCGAAAGATGAGGCTGGATCTGAATATTTTTCTCAGCAGCAAACGGTTGTAAGGCCTGAATGACATCCAATACCACAAGCTGCAAATCAATCTCAGTTTTAGGCAATTGAGTGGTATTGGTGGGATCTAAACGAGCAAGTAACAGTAGGTTTTCTAAAACTTGTGTGCCACGACTGACATCATTTTGGATGCTGACCAAGTCCTGCGCTAAATCTGGATATTTCCGTTTCAGCACCTGTAAACGCATTTGAATGGCGGATAACGGCGAACGTAATTCATGCGAGGCATCGGCGGTAAAACGCTGCTCAGCGAGTAAAGATTGATTCAGGCGCTGTAACAATTGATTCAATTGCCAAACCATCGGTTGTAATTCTTTTAACTCGGGTGTTTGCTGCTGAATCGGGGCGAGATCATCGGCATTTTTTCCCGAAATTTCTTTAGACAATTGATGAATGACTTTAAATTGGCGTTTCACGGCAAAGTGTAAAATCAGCCACTGGATGAACCAGAGCACAATTAAAATCAGGCCATAGCCCATGACATTTTGAGCCAAAGCTTTAAAGCGCTCTCCCATGGGCTGCAATAGCAGTACCGACGTATTCAGTTCAGGATTTTCCGTGGTGTAAATACGCCACAATTGCTGATCATGCCAAATCAGATCATAACCTTCATCTAAATTATTTTTGAACGTTGAAGACAGATGGTCCAAATGAAAATTTTCTGATTCGCTCAGTACCTGTTGCTGATCTTTTAACTGGTATTGAATATCAAATTCATCACTGAGTTCATCGACCTGTTGCCCTGAACTCGTGCTTACATCTGAAATCAACAGCATGTCGGCAATTTCATCCATGAGCTGATCTTGCACTCGCATGGTCTGATACAGGGAAATCCCCATAAACAGCAGCAATGCCAGTACACCAGCCAGCATTGAACTGAGTAATGATGTCTTGATCAGTTTGCTTTGTAGAGACACGGCGTGTGACATATTAATCATGACTCATGCGATAGCCCAAACCCCGAATGGTTTTAATATACTGGCTGCCTATTTTCTTACGCAATTGATAAATAAATACTTCTATGGCATTACTTTCTATTTCATCGCCCCACGCATAAAGTGATTCTTCCAGTTGCTCACGGGTCATCACATGTTCAGGTTTCTGCATCAGTTTATGCAAAATCTGAAACTCTTTGGCAGTCAAATTTACAGTCTGGCCATCTTGAATCAGGGTCTTGGCTTGTGGGTCCAAAACCAGATTCGCATAACGCAAATATTGATCTGCACTGCTTTGATGTTGTCGTAATTGCGAACGCACGCGCGCAGAAAGTTCTTCCAGACTAAACGGCTTGACAAGATAATCATTGGCGCCAAAATCCAGGCCTTCGACCCGGTCATGAATACTGTCCCGCGCCGTGATAAAAATCACCGGTGTTGCTTGCTGCCGTGCTCGTAACGTTTTAAGAATTTCATCCCCAGTGGCTTTAGGTAGCCCACGATCGAGCAAGACACAATCATACTGATGCTGCTCAATGGCTAAAATGGCATGATCGCCACGCTCGACCCAGTCAATATTATAACCATCCATTTCTAACCAAGTTTTAATGCTTTCTGCTTGGGAAACATCATCTTCTGCCAGTAAGATTCGCATGTGTTGTTCTCATGTATAAGGCATTTTGTAGTTTTAAGATAGCACGCTTTAAAAGTCGCTGGATTCAAAAAAACCACATGAATGACTCATGTGGTTTTAAGTGAAATATCAAAAGAGATATAAACTTTAGCTGCCTATAGCTTTATTTCAATTGATCGACTGCGTTAGAATTTAACCGCATCGACATCAATTTCAACACGTTTCGCAGGTTTGTAATCAATGTCGACTTCACCGGTGATGGTCACAGGTGTTTTGGCATTCACGGGTTTACCCTGCCATAACTCATCGTCAATCTCGACCGTAATCGTGCCCGTGTTATCACGGAATTGATATTTTTCATCACCGACCGCTTTCACCACATAACCTTTAAGCTGCACTTTGCTATCATCTTTTAAAGTTAAGGCCTGTTTAACCGTGGTTGTCTTTTGTGGTGCAATGGCAGCTTGATTCACGGCAGTATTTGCAATGGCAAATGTCGTTGCACTAATCAAACCAGTAATTAAAGCTGCTTTAGAGATCATGTTCATGTTGAAATCCTCATCTTTTTGTTCATCATTTCGATGAAGTGATTAAAACAAATCCAGATGAGGTGAATCTTAAGATTACTGCTTTTTTAAAATCGCTTAATTCAAAGGAACAACGCGCAACACTTCTTCCAAAGTGGTCAGTCCATCCAGAACTTTACGTGCCCCCGCAATGCGCAGCGGTTCAACACCCTCTTTCTTGGCTTGTTGACGCAATTCATTTAAATTGGCATTGGCACTAATCAGTTGCTTGGTCTCTAAACTTAAAGGCATAAATTCATAGATTCCGACACGCCCTTTATAGCCTGTATGTCGACACGCTTCACAACCAACCGCTTGAAACACAAAGTTTGGCATCTCGATCGTAAAGTCGTAGGTCAAATGCTTCCACTCTTGCTCATTGATAAAGGTTTCTGCTTTACAATGCGGACACAATTTACGGACCAAACGCTGTGCAAGCACGCCCAAAATGGTCGCTGCGGTTAAAAATGGCTGCACACCTAAATCATGTAAACGGGTCAAACTTGAAGGTGCATCATTGGTATGCAAGGTCGATAATACCAAGTGACCGGTCAATGCTGCTTGAATCGCCATATTCGCGGTATCGTGATCGCGAATCTCCCCGACCATAATAATGTCCGGATCCTGACGCATTAAAGCGCGCACGCCATCGGCAAAACCCAAATCGATGCCTTGATTGACCTGCATCTGGTTAAAGCTTGGTTCCAGCATTTCGATGGGATCTTCAATGGTACAGACATTCACTTCTTCTGTAGCCAGTTGTTTCAGTGAAGAATAAAGCGTCGTGGTTTTCCCCGAACCGGTTGGGCCAGTCACCAAAATAATCCCGTGACTATGTGCCGTTAAAGCCTGCCAGTCATTGAGTAAGCCTCCTTCAAAACCCAGTTGTTGAAAACTGCGTACCAACACTTCCGGATCAAAAATACGCATCACCAATTTTTCGCCAAAAGCCGTCGGCAAAGTCGATAAACGCAACTCGGTTTCTTGTCCTTTGGGGGTTCGGGTTTTTAATCGTCCATCTTGCGGTTTACGCTTTTCTGCAACATTCATGCGACCCAAGATTTTAATCCGCGAAATCACGGCGGTTAAGGTATTGGCTGGCATTTTATAAATGGTATGCAACACCCCATCAATTCGAAAACGCACCTTGCCTGTGTCTTTACGCGGCTCAAGGTGGATATCACTTGCCCCTTGCTCAAAAGCAAACTGTAAAACCCAGTCCACCAGTTTCACAATATGCTGATCATTGGCATCCGGGTTTTGCGTATCGCCCAGTTGTAAAAGCGCTTCGACCCCTTTGTTATCACGATCATAGGCACTAGATTTTTGCGATGAATTGACCGCACGACTGACTTGGTAATACTCGACCAGATAGCGCTGTAATTGATCGGGACTTAACAGTACACGCTGAATTTTTCTAGGTGCAATCGTATGTTCAAGATTGGCCACCCATTCAGTTTTAAAAGGTTGATCGGTAGCAATCAGGACTTTATCCGCCTGTATTTCAACCGCCAAAATTTTATTACGCACAGCAAATTCTTGCGACATGATATTGGTCAAAGCACCGACATCAGCTTTTAAAGGATCAATAATATAAAAAGGGATCTTGGCTTTTTCTGCAATCCACTGACACAAACGGTTTAAGGTCAATGTGGATTGCGGATGAGATAGATCGACCAAATTAAAATGTGCAATCCACTGCAATGGATGCCATTTCAGCTGCTCTCGTTGGCGGTGTGTGGTTTGTATCAGCAGTTTGTTGCGCTCGGTAATACGCCCATCTTTTTGTAGTTGTTCCAGACACCAAGATGTGTCCATTTCAAAATTAAAATTCATTGTTCTAAGCCCCAAACCATAAACACACTATAGCAAACTAAATTTCTTCTGACTTAAATCACGTTTAGAAAAACAGTAGCCCTGCCATTTCCGAAAACTGATTCCGTTCTCATCGGTCATTCAAATGAAAACTATAACTTTTTTTGGCAGCGATTACGCTTTTACTTTCACTCATTTATAGCGAATAATGCCAAAGATGCTGATTAATTACGCAGCATACTTTTCCATACTCCGGCGATTGGATGAACCCTGTGAATAATACGCTTAATCTGTCACTGCAAAGCACATCATTTCAAGAACTGCTGATGATTATGGCAGCGGCACTAGGCTGTGGTTTGCTGATTGGTTTAGAACGTGAACGGAGTAAGCAACGTGAAAATCAGCATAGTTTTGCAGGTGTTCGCTCATTTGTGATCTGTGCATTACTCGGTGCGCTCTGCTTTATCTTTGGACCTGTTTTTGGGGTTGTGGGGGCAATTAGTGTCGGTGCAATTAGTATTGTTTCGCTTAAGAATCAGCTAAAAGATCCAGGTGTGACCACTGAACTGGCATTCGTGATGACCTATTTCATTGGGGCACTGTGTATTTGGAATGTCACACTGGCTGCAAGCTTATCCGTCGTGCTGACCTTTATTTTAATGATGAAACATTCCATCCATGGTTTTGCAGGAAAATGGATCACCGAAGCAGAATTTAAAGATGGTTTATTTTTACTGGCACTGATTTTAATTGGCCTGCCGCTTACTCCAAATACCCCCTTATGGGGCGCAGTTCTCAATCCGCATATTATTTTAAAACTGCTCACTTTGATTCTTGTCGTGCAGGCATTGGCACATATCGCTAAACGCTTACTTTCAACAAAAAGAGCCCTCATTCTTTCTTCCATTGCCTCCGGATTTGTATCCAGTACCGCAACGATTGCGCATTTAGGCATGCAAGTACGCAATGGAGAAATCGATGCTCAATCAAATGCAGGTGCAGCACTAATGTCCTGTATTTCAACTTTAGTTCTATTATTCATTGTTGTAGGAGGTGTTTCTTTAGTCTGGCTAAAGCTGCTGATATTTCCCGCGCTCATCGCCATTGCTATTTTAGTAATTTGCGCTTACTGGCTTTTACGTAAAGCAGAACCTGTCGAAGAAATAGAAGCTGAAGATAGTCCCATGTTTAGCTTAAAAGAAGCAGCGATTATTGCCGGGACGTTAACGGTCATTCAGGCTGGTGTGTATGGCTTAGAGCTTTTACTCGGCGATTCGGGTTTAATTGCAGGTACACTCTTGGCTTCACTGTTTGAAATTCATGCCGCTGCGGCCACTGTAGTTATCCAAGGTGAACCCACAAATACCAGCTTACTGTATGCAATGATGCTAGGTCTGGGCGCTCATGCTGTTTCTAAATCCATTAATGCAGCCATCAGTGGTGGATTAAAATTTGCACTTTATTTTGTACCGGTACAAATTTTGCATATGGCCGTTTTAATTGCTGTGCTCTGGTGGATGGTACAGAATTAAGCTGAGAGCGGAACCAGTGCTACCACCGTAATATGATCCAAGCCTACTAAAAAACTCACATCAAAATTGGCAAAATTCATTTTATAAATCCGTTCAGGATCATTTTGATAAGCCGGTCTTGGATCAAGTGATAAAACCTGTTCCAATTCGTTCACAAGCTGTTCGTTTAACTTTTGACATTTCATTAAATCCTGCTTTTGCTGCTCTGCACTTTCTGTCCAAATAACAGCCATTCGTTCAGGTTCATCCTGTGCATAACCACTTTCTGCATCCAGCACTGCATCTGAATATTGAATATAAGGCTTGATATCTATAATCGGTGTGCCATCTAGAAGATCACTGCCTGTGACATAAACACGAACCGACTTACCGACTTTTTTCACTTCTTTGAGTTGAACCACAGACAAACCCATAGGTGCAGGACGGTACATGCTACGTGTCGCAAATACGCCTATTTTTTTATTTCCACCTAAACGCGGTGGACGCACTTGTGGGCGAAATTTTGGATTATCTTGTTGATTCTTATTTTCATGGAACTGCCAAATCAGCCACAAATGACTGAATTCATTGATCCCTTCAAATGCAAGTAAATCATTATAAGGTTCCAGCATTTCAACATACGATTCGACCTGAACCAAATTCGGTTGTCTTGGGATGCCAAATTTTTCACGATAGGGAGAATTCATATACCCGATTATTGGCACTTTAAGCTCAGTCATAATCACTTTTTCTGATAAGGTCAATTAAATATATTCAGTTTATCGAGAATGTTTTTAGATTAGAATAGTAAGCTGTTCTAATTTGATAATTTATTGAGACCTTTAATGGCTGCTTTCAACGTCGAAAAGATTACTCACGTACACCACTGGAATGACACATTATTCAGTTTTAAAACCACGCGTGATACTGCGCTACGTTTTAAAAATGGTCAATTTGTGATGATTGGACTGGAAGTAAATGGTAAGCCTTTAATGCGTGCTTATTCTATTGCTAGCGCTAACTATGAAGAAGAGTTAGAGTTTTTCTCTATTAAAGTGCCAGATGGTCCTTTAACTTCTATTTTACAAAAAGTAAAAGTTGGCGATGATATTTTAGTATCACGCAAACCGACAGGAACTTTGGTTCTTGACGACTTAAACCCAGGTAAAAACTTGTACCTTCTTTCTTCAGGTACAGGTCTTGCGCCGTTCTTGTCAACGATTCGTGACCCAGAAACCTATGAACGCTTTGAAAAAGTGATCGTGGTTCACGGTACCCGCTTTATCTCTGAATTGGCTTACCAAGACTTGATTCTAAACGAACTTCCGAACCATGAATTCTTCCAAGAGTTAGGAATCAAAGATAAGCTTGTTTACTACCCAACTGTGACTCGTGAAGAATTCCACACTCAAGGTCGTGTAACCACTGCAATTGAAACGGGTCAACTGTTTGAAAAAATTGGTTTACCACGTTTCAACCCAGAAACAGACCGTGCAATGTTGTGTGGTAGCCCGGCATTCCTAGATGACGTAGTTGCTTTGCTTGATCAACATGGTCTAAAAGAATCTCCTAAAATGGGTGTTCTTGGCGACTACGTGATTGAACGCGCATTCGTTGAAAAATAAGATTTAAATTTACAAGTCTTAAAAAAACCGAGCTAAATAGCTCGGTTTTTTAAATCTCTCGATTTAATTATTTGCCTTTACCTTCCTGGTTAGCTTGCCCAGTACAACCTGCACCACCACCAATCACAAAACCAAGTTCTGCTTTACATGAACCAATCATTCGTCCATTCGAATCAAAGGTGGTTACTGTTGAAGCACAACCAGTCATTAATACTGCGCAAGCCAATGCGACTAAGCTAGAAATTTTCATCCTATTTTCCCTACTATAAAATTTTTTTAAAAGTGATTAATTATCTGAAAGCATAATTTTCGATGATTTAGGGGGCAGCGGTAATAATCCTGACTGTTGATCAATCTTTGAATAATCCACACCTTCAGAATTAGCGCCACCGTAACAAATTGCGCGAGCACCCAATATAAAACCAGAAGTGGCTTTGCAAGAACCGATGACTTTGCCCGTTGCATCATAGGTCACCACTTTCGCGCTACACCCCGTGATCAACAACACCGTACCCACGACTAAAAATTTAATTAATTTCACTAAACCCTCTACTAAAAATTTCTAAAATATCCAATTTATTTTGAGAAAATATTTACATTACTTATATTTAATTTGAATTCTAGCAAAATGTTTTTATTTGTAAAGGAGTAAATATTATGTGAATTTGGATATGTATTTTTACTTAAGCGATGAAAATACATTCAAACGATTGGGGTTTATTAAACGTTGTCGTGCTCTGGATATTTCACTCAGCGAGATTGAAGCGTTGCTTGAATTAGAACAACAATCATCGCAAAATTGTCACGCTATGAATCAACTGATTGAACAATATATTAAGCAAGTCACTGATAAAATTATAGAATTACAAAAATCCCAACAACATATAATCCCGCTACGCGCCTCTTGCAGCACACCAGAAACGATTGATAGCTACCAGATTTTGAAGCAGCTCGAAGCTGAGAATAAGTAAAAACCCAACTAAAATACTAGGTTGAATCATTTTTTTAGATCCATACAATAAAGCCATATTTTTTATATGCCTTTAATTTTGTCATGAGCATTACTCACGTTACAGAACTCCTATCTCCTGCTGGCTCTCTGAAAAACATGCGCTATGCATTTGCTTATGGTGCCGATGCTGTCTATGCAGGTCAGCCACGTTATAGCTTACGTGTACGTAATAATGCCTTTGATCATGACAATCTAAAAATAGGTATTGAGGAAGCTCATACTTTAGGTAAAAAATTCTATGTGGTGGTGAACATCCAACCGCATAACAGCAAACTCAAGAATTTTATCCGTGACTTGGAACCCGTTGTTGCCATGCAACCTGATGCACTAATTATGTCTGATCCGGGCTTAATCATGATGGTACGTGAGCATTTTCCAGATGTTCCGGTACACCTTTCGGTTCAGGCCAATGCAGTGAACTGGGCAACGGTAAAATTCTGGCAAAACATGGGGCTAACGCGTGTCATTCTGTCGCGTGAACTTTCTATTGAAGAAATTGAAGAAATTAAAAATACTGTGCCTGGTATGGAAATTGAAGTTTTCGTGCATGGTGCATTGTGTATGGCTTATTCCGGTCGTTGCTTACTTTCAGGCTATATGAACAAACGTGATGCCAATCAGGGCGCTTGCACCAATGCATGTCGCTGGGACTATAAAATTCACGAAGCAGCTGAAGATGAAACTGGAGATGTCATTCCAGTTCAACAAATTGAAGAATCATCATCATGCTGCAAAAACAAAGATGCCGATGAGCAACATGCCTTAGAACAACACCAATTTGGCGAGCCGGTTTTACTACAACGCAATGAAGAAGATATGTTTGCCGCTGAAGAAGATGAACATGGCACCTACTTCATGAACTCTAAAGACTTACGTGCCGTGCAGCATGTCGACCGTTTAACCAAGATGGGTATTCATTCACTGAAGATTGAAGGTCGTACCAAATCTTATTTCTACTGTGCCCGTACTGCGCAAATCTACCGCAAAGCCATTGATGATGCTTTAGCAGGCAAACCTTTTGATCCATCACTAATGACTCAACTTGAAGGTCTGGCAAATCGCGGTTATACCGAAGGTTTCCTGCGCCGTCATGTGCATAGCGAATATCAGAACTATGAAAGCGGTTCATCACGTTTTGATCATCAACAATTTGTAGGCGAAGTGTTAGAGCGTAACGGTGACTATATCAAGATTGAGGTGAAAAACCGTTTTGTCGTCGGTGACTCTTTAGAGTTAATGACGACGAAAGGTAATATCACTTTCACATTGACTGAAATGAAAGATAAAAAAGGCAATTTGATTGAAGATGCCAAAGGTTCAGGTCATATCGTTGATATTCCCGTCCCTGCCGATGTCGACATGGGTTATGCCCTGCTGATTCGCAACCTGCCGAATTCAACTGCAGATATTTCTGCTGCATCTTTGGCTTATCAAGCGATTTAAAGCGAGATAGATATGGCATTACTCATCACCGATAAATGCATCAATTGTGATATGTGTTTGCCTGAATGTCCGAATGAAGCCATTTATGAGGGCGATAAGGTGTATGAAATTGAGGTAAGCCGCTGTACAGAATGTGTCGGCTTTTATGAGCACCAAACTTGTATTGCGGTATGTCCAATTGAGTGCATTATTCCACATCCTGAGCATATGGAAACACAAGAGCAATTAATGCAGAAGTTTAAGGGATTGAATTTATTTAAATCTTAGAGATTTTTATGAAACTGGAATAAAAATTGCTTAATTAAACTTAATAAGTATGGGGAAAGAATAAGAAAAAAGGCAAAACAAAAAATGTAGAAAATCAAAATAATAATAGAAAGGGTCGTGATAAAAAAAGGAACTCAGCGTTAGCGCCCTGAGTTCCTATAAAAGGGTAAAACAAAAACTTGGGGAACTAAAGCCAAAGTGTCTATGTCGAAGTCTACATAGCCACTTTGGCTTTTTTAGTTATTGCCCGTTACGGATGATATAATCGAATGCTGAGAGCGATGCTTTCGCGCCTTCACCCGTTGCGATGATGATCTGCTTGTACGGAACGGTGGTACAGTCACCGGCAGCAAACACACCCTTGACGTTGGTTTCGTTGCGTTCGTTAATTACGATCTCGCCACGGTTGGAAAGTTCAACTTTAGAGGCTTTCAGGAAATCCGTGTTTGGCAACAAGCCAATTTGTACAAAGATCCCCGCCAGTTCAACCGTGTGTTCAACATCGGTGGCACGGTCTTTGTATTTCAATGCTGTCACCTGTGAACCATCACCGACCACTTCGGTAGAAAGTGCATTCATGATCACCGTGGTGTTTGGCAAGCTGTTGAGTTTGTCCTGTAAGACTTGATCGGCACGCAGTTTGGTATCGAACTCAACCAGTGTTACATGCTCAACAATACCCGCCAAATCAATTGCCGCTTCGACACCCGAGTTCCCGCCACCAATCACCGCAACACGTTTGCCTTTGAACAATGGGCCGTCACAGTGCGGGCAATAGGCCACACCACGGGTTTTATATTCCTGCTCACCCGGAACATTCATTTCTCTCCAGCGTGCACCGGTCGACAGAATGATGGTTTTTGATTCCAGCTTGGCACCGTTTTCCAAAGTCACTTCAACCAGACCATTGACAGTTTCATCGGCACCTTTAATCGCCGCCACTTTTTGCAGGTTCATGATGTCGACATCATAAGCACGCACATGCGCTTCCATTTCAGCGGCAAATTTTGGACCCTGGGTCTTTTGCACTGAAGTGTAGTTTTCAATGTCCATGGTGTCCATCACCTGACCACCAAAGCGTTCCGCCACAATCCCGGTTTGAATGCCTTTACGAGCCGCGTAGATCGCAGCGGTATTACCTGCAGGGCCACCGCCAATCACCAGCACATCAAAGGCGCCTTTGGCATTGAGTTTTTCCGCATCTTTGGCTGATGAACCTGAATCCAGTTTGGCCACGATTTCTTCCAGCGTCATGCGACCCTGACCAATATGTTCACCATTCTGGAATAACATTGGAACGGCCATGATTTTGCGCTGTTCCACTTCCTCCTGGAAGAAGGCTCCATCAATCATGGTCGCCGTCGCACCCGGATTGTTGATCGCAATCAGGTTCAAGGCCTGCACCACGTCCGGACAGTTATGGCAGCTTAAAGAGACGAATACGTCGAAGTCAGAGGTTAAATTCAAGCCCTTGATTTGTGCCAGCACTTCATCCGAGACTTTCGGTGCATAACCCGACACCTGTAATAATGCCAGGATCAAGGAGGTAAATTCATGCCCCATCGGCAAGCCGGCAAAGTTCACGCGTGGCTGTTCACCAACTTTGGCAATCCCGAAGCTTGGAGTACGTTTATTGGTCCCGTCAAAGCGAGCCGTCACCTGATCTGACAGTGCGGCAACCTCAGTCACCAGTTCCTTGATCTTGTCTGATTTGTCAGAAGCATCCAAGGACGCCACCAGTTCAATCGGGCTTTCCAGACGTTCCAATAAGGTTTTAAGTTGTGCTGAAGTATTTTGATCTAACATGGCTAACGTCTCCAAGGGAGTAAATGTTTATTTAATAAGGCTATACTAGTGCAAATGAATAAATAGGTAAAACAATTCATTTTAATATATATGATCGGATAAATGAATCAAATATTCGTCTACGTGATTTTGCTTTCGACTTTAAATATGAGGGGTTAATGTGAATATTCAAGTATTTATTGAATATTTTAGGGAAAGAATCAGATTTATGCCATGATGAATAGAAATTTTGATTATGATGAGGGCAAGCTTTTCAACAGGTAAGAATGAATGAACCTTAAATCTGGAATTTATCAACATTATAAAGGCAATTTATATCAGGTGTTTCATGTGGCAACACATAGTGAAACAGCTGAAAAGCTCGTGGTGTATCAATGCCTATATGGTGATTATTCCATGTGGGTGCGTCCTTTAGACATGTTTCAAGAAACGGTCACTTTATCTGATGGTCAAGTTGTTCCTCGATTTAAATTGATTCAAGAAACTGCATAGATATAGATTTCTACAATAGATAAGCTAGACTCAAAATAACTGCTAAAGATAGGGATAGCTGATATGAGCCTGAGTTTGACATTCCAACAACGGATGCAAGAGTTGTATCAAAGTTTTATCAAATTTGATGCCTTACAACATGAGCGTATTCAGCGTTATCGAAATATTGAGCCCGATTCTGCATTATTCTTGGCGATGCAAATTCGTATCCAGCAATCGAAAAAAATTTTGGAAATTGGAACGTCTACAGGCTATTCGACTTTATGGTTGGCGAATGCAGCGCAAAATACACAAGGTCATGTGACCACCCTAGAAATTGATCCTTCACGAACCGCTCAAGCACAGCAATATGCTCAAGAGTTGGCATTGGATGAGGTGATTGATTTCTGGGTGGGGGATGCGCAAAAATTTCTTGAAAAGAGTACCGATCAATATGATTTTATCTTGTTAGATGCCGAGCGCGATGCCTATGTTGGGTATTGGGCTTATCTGCAAAATATGATTCATCCGCAAGGCGGCGTTTTAATTGTCGACAATGTCATCTCTCATGCCGCAGAAGTGAAAGAATTTATCGAATTAGTCAAAAGTGATGGTCGTTTCCTGACCCTGACCCTGTCGAAAGGCGCGGGTTTATTTATGATTTGCTATAAATAAAAAAAATCATCATTTTATTGTTAGGCTTGGCATAATAAATCAGGGAACTGACCCTGATTTATCGTATCTGATTTATGTTATTGAATTGAAATACGGGTGAAGTGTACATCGTATTCCAAGTATTTTTGTACAAAAGCGGTTTTATCATTACAGCGCAATAAATTATTATAGATAAATTCAGGAACCGGGTGGTATAGCTCGCCAGAACCGTTGTTATAAAAAATTTTCAAATAGCGTGAAGATGCATTGTATTTATAAGAAGTAACGACAAGCATTGTTCCCATAAGCTCTCCTTATTCTTCAGTTCCATACCACAGCATTGCATTGACTGCATACTTTGAAACTATGATAAAAAGATCAGGGTATGTATAGCAGAATTGTAATATTTCTCATAAAAAGAATGCTATTAGATCAACACAATTTACGCTTTGAATTTATCGCTACGCAATTTTAATTTGGTTGAAAAATTGAATATTAAAAGTTTTATATAGCTCATAAAAAACCACGCTAAAAAGCGTGGTTTTTTGAATCAGTTCAATCTAATACAAATTAGATTTTACCCACTAGGTCGATTGAAGGAGCTAAAGTAGCATCGCCTTCTTTCCATTTAGCTGGGCAAACTTCACCTGGGTGAGCATGAACGTATTGAGCTGCTTTAACTTTACGAAGAAGTTCTTGAGCATCACGGCCAACACCACCAGCATTGATTTCAACGATTTGGATTTTGCCTTCTGGATCGATAACGAAAGTACCACGGTCAGCAAGACCAGCAGCTTCGATTAATACGTCGAAGTTTTTAGCAAGTGTCCAGTTCGCATCACCCACCATTACGTATTCGATTTTTTTGATTTCTTCAGAAGAATCGTGCCACGCTTTGTGAGTGAAGTGAGTGTCAGTAGAAACTGAATAGATTTCAACGCCTAATTTTTTGAATTCAGCGTAGTTATCTGCAAGGTCACCCAATTCAGTTGGGCAAACAAAAGTGAAGTCAGCTGGATAGAAGAATACTACAGACCATTTGCCTTTAAGATCAGCTTCAGTTACTTCGATAAATTGACCATTTTGGAATGCAGTTGCTTTAAATGGTTTAACTTCTGTATTAATTAAGCTCATCATTGTCTCCATGATTGAGGTTTGTAATTGATTTCCAAAAGGATAGCGAATTTTTTGTTATTGCTGAAACAGTATTTTTACATTATTGAAATCGGAAAAACCGAATTAACTAATATAAAGCCTACAATTCCACCAAATCTGATTCTTTCATCTATTCAGCTGCATAAAAAAGATGACTGAACGACAAAATATCAGTTTTTCAGCTTGCCTAAGAAGATGAAGGTTCAGGGACTAAAATTCAAGGGTAAATTTTTTTTAAATTAAATTTCTTTTTGAAGCTCGAATCATTTTTAGGCTGAATAATGGTGATAACAAGAAGTATGTGAACATCATTAAAGAATATAAACAGCCGATTTAGCTTTACTAGTAATCTATTTTCCATGCTTTTGAATATTCTTTACCTCAAACGCCATGAATAAATATTTGCCTGTCTTTCTCTCTGCGACGTTACAGCGTAAAATATTCAGTTCAATTTTTTGTTTTGGGATAAATTATCTGTGTTAAGTCATTTAAATGTAGATCAATGGGTCATGGCACGTGACCGTCATCGTTTAAATCGACTACGCAAAGGTAAAGATGCGAACGAAAAACAGTATCAGGAATTATTAGAAAAATCGAATCATAAAGTGCGTGAGCGCCTGTCTCGTGTCCCGAATATCAAACTCAATCAAGACCTACCTGTTACCCAATATAAAGATAAGCTGATTGAAGCGATTCAACAGCATCAAGTGATTATTGTGGCAGGGGAAACCGGTTCGGGTAAAACTACACAGTTACCGCAAATTGCCATGCTGGCCGGACGTGGTTTAACCGGCATGATTGGTCATACCCAACCGCGTCGATTGGCTGCGCGTAGTGTGTCGCAGCGTATTGCGGAAGAAGTCGGTGAAAAGCTGGGTGAATCGATTGGTTTTAAAATCCGTTTTAATGAACAAGGTTCGCAAGACTCAATTGTTCGTTTAATGACGGATGGTATTTTGCTGGCTGAATTGGCCAATGACCGTTACTTAACCAAATACGACACGATTATTATTGATGAAGCACATGAGCGTTCACTCAATATTGACTTTATCATGGGCTATCTCAAACAGCTTTTGTCTAAGCGTCGTGATTTAAAAGTTATCATTACTTCAGCCACTTTAGATGTAAATCGCTTTAGCAGTTACTTTTTTGATGCCCCAGTTTTTGAAGTTGAAGGACGTAGTTTCCCGGTAGAACTTCGTTATCGTCCCATTTCAGAAATGACTATTGGCGGCAGTGATGACGATGAATTTGATGACTTTGAAGAAAACCTGCCGCGTGCAGTGGTTCAGGCGGTCAATGAGTGTTTTCAGGATGCGCAGGAAAAAGGCCATCCCGAACATGCCGATATCCTGATTTTTGCCAGTACCGAACAGGAAATTCGCGAACTGCAAGAAACCCTGCAAAAGCATGGTCCACGGCATACCGAAATTTTACCTTTATATGCACGCTTGGCTTTAGCAGAACAGCAAAAGATTTTTAATCCGGGGGGAAGTGGGCGACGAATTATCATTGCCACCAACGTGGCCGAAACTGCTTTAACCGTGCCAAATATCCGCTATGTGATCGACAGCGGTTTTGCGCGTATTTCACGTTACAGTTACCGTTCACGGGTGCAGCGATTACCTATTGAAGCCGTGTCACAAGCAGCTGCTAATCAGCGTAAAGGCCGTTGTGGCCGTATTGCACCGGGTGTGTGTATTCGACTGTATTCTGAAGAAGATTTCCAGAGTCGTCCTGAATTTACCGAACCTGAAATCAAGCGTACCAATTTAGCTTCTGTAATTTTGCAGATGCAAAGTTTGAATCTGGGCGAGTTGGAAAGTTTCGACTTTATTGAACCGCCAGATCATCGCTTGGTGAATGATGGTCGCAAGCTGCTAATTGAGCTTGGGGCGATGAATGAGAAAAATTCTCCTAAAGCTGAAGCTAATAAAGAAAATCCCTCTAAGTCTCCCTTTGATAAAGGGAGACTTTCTAAAGGGGAAGGTTCCTTAACCAAAATTGGTCAGCAAATGGCGAAGATGCCGATTGACCCGCGTTTGGCTCGCATGATTTTGGGTGGCGCGCATTTTGGTGTGCTGAATGAAGTGCTGATTATTGTGGCTGCACTGGCAGTACAAGACCCGCGTGAACGTCCGGCAGATAAACAAACCCAAGCGGACCAGAAACATGCCTTATTCAAAGAAGCGGATTCTGATTTTCTGTTCTATATCAAGTTATGGGAAACCTTGCAAAATAACCGTGCGTCGATGAATGAAAATAAACGTCGTAATTTTGCACGCCAGCACTTTTTAAGCTGGTTGCGTTTGCGTGAATGGAAAAAAACCCATGAACAGTTGACGGAATTGGCGCAAGGCTTAAAGCTTTCATTTAATGATAAAAAAGCCAGTTATGAAAACCTGCACCGCGCTTTACTGACCGGTTTGCTTTCGTTTATTGCCAACAAGACTGATGAACGTAATGTATTTATGGCAGTACGCCAACAAAAGGCACGGATTTTCCCGGCTTCGACTTTGCATAAGACCAATACGCCGTGGGTGATGGCCTTTGAGATGGTGGAAACCTCTCAAGTGTATTTACGTACGCTAGCCAAAATTGAACCTGAATGGATTCTGCTTGCAGCGCGTGATTTGCTGAAACATCATTATTTTGAGCCACATTGGTCGAAGAAAGCCGGTATCGTCAATTGTTATGACCAGATTTCATTGTTTGGTTTAATTATTGAACCAAAACGTTTGATGGATTATGAAAAAGTTGATCAGCCTGCGGCACATGAAATCTTCCTGCGTGATGCCTTAACCACAGGCAATCTCGGCATTACGCCGCCATTCTTAAAGCATAATTTGCTCAAGCTTGAAGAAGTGGAGCGGGTTGAAGATAAGCTGCGTCGACGTGATCTGGTGGTCGATGAAGAAACCATTTATCAGTTCTATGCATCAAAAGTTCCTGAAGATGTGGCAAGTCGTCGAACATTTGAAGACTGGCGTGCAACGGTTGAACCGCAAAATCCGCGTTATTTATTCGTCGATGATGATGCATTGTGGATGAATGATCGTCCAACGACACAACAATTTCCTGATTATCTGCACAATGGTTCATTACGTTTAGCTGCTAGCTACCGTTTTGACCCAAGTCATGATGAAGATGGCGCAACGGTTAAAATTCCGGTGCAAGCCTTGCCGCAGGTTGATGAAAATGTCTGGTCATGGGGTATACCCGGCTGGCGTCAGGATTTGATTGAAGCGTTGCTAAAATCACTGCCTAAAGACAAACGTCGTAATCTGGTTCCGATTCCGGATACTGCACGTAAGTTGATTTCCCGGATCGATGCACTCAATTTACGCGAACATATCTTTGCTTTCTTGGCTTTCCAGTTACGTGGTGAACACATCACTGCAAAAGATTTTTCTTTTGAACGTGTAGACCAGTATTTGTTGCCGTTCATTAAAGTGATTGATGAAAAAGGTCGTGTGCTTGAACAAGGCCGTGATTTGGCGGAACTGAAAGCGCGTTGCCGTACTGAAACGCATAGTCCGGTGAAGCAGCTCAAAGGTGAGTTTAAAACTTTCCCTGATAATTTCACTTTTGAAGCCTCGCAAAAAGTGACAGGGGTAATTGTTAAGCAATATCAAGCCTTGGTGCCGACCAAAGCATTTGCAGATCTGGATGCCAAAGATGAATCGGGTGTGGTGATCCAAACCTTTAATGATCAGGCTGAAGCCATAAAACAGCATCGTGAAGGGGTGATTCGTCTGGTTTATATGCAGTTGGGTGATTTGGTTCGACAACTGAAAAAACAGATTTCAAAACCGCTGGCTTTAGCCTATTCACCGCTGGGTGACAAAGCTAAACTGGAGCAGATGTTAGTTTATGCCACACTGCAGATGACGATAAATGAGCTTCCTGTCAATGCTGAAGAGTTTCAAAACTTGATATTAAATGTAAAAAAATCTTTCCTAACGCATGGGCAAGTGGCATTATCTGTACTCAGTGATATTTATATCCAATGGCAGGATATTCGTCGGAAATTATTGGTGTTAGACGATTCCCTGTTTGGAAAAAATATCGATGACATTGAAGATCAGCTTGATTTGATGAATCTTTCCGACTTTGTGTATGTGAAATCTTCAGACATCTGGCAGGAATTCCCGCGTTACTTAAAGGCCTTGGTGTTGCGTCTGGAACGCTTGCCCAATAACCTGCAAAGGGATAATTCTGCCATTGATCAAGTTGACCCATGGATGGAAAAAGTATTTAAGTTTAAAAATGACGCTCGCCTGAAAGAACTGTACTTCATGATTGAAGAATTTCGCATTTCTTTGTTTTCACAGCCAATGAAAACCAAAATGCCGGTTTCTCCAACCAGATTGCAAAAAGTATGGAATCAATTGGGCATCAGTTAGCATAGCGCGAAATTAGCAGGAGTTTTACATGGGCATTCGTATTACCGGTACTGGTCTTTATCATCCAGAAGAAGCCATTAGCAATGAAGAATTAGTGACAAGTTTAAATGCTTATGTGGAACAGTTTAACCACGACAATGCTGATAAAATCGCTGCTGGGGAAATTGAAGCGCTTCGCGGTTCAGATGCAGAATTCATTGAAAAAGCATCCGGTGTTAAAAGTCGTTATGTTGCTGAAAAATCAGGCATCCTAGATCCAAAACGCCTTTATCCACGTTTACGTGAACGCAGTAATGATGAACTTTCCATTCAAGCAGAGTGGGGCGTTACAGCAGCTAAACAGGCGATGGAAAATGCCGGTGTGACTGCAGCAGATATTGATGTTGTGATTCTGTCTTGTTCAAACATTCAACGTGCTTATCCAGCAGTTTCAATTGAAATCCAAACCGCTTTGGGCATTCAAGGCTATGCCTATGACATGAACGTTGCCTGTTCTGCTGCAACCTTTGGTTTAAAACAAGCATCTGATGCGATTAAATGTGGTGCACGCCGTGTATTGTTGGTAAATGTCGAAATTACTTCGGGTCATACCGATTTCCGTTCACGTGACTGTCACTTTATTTTCGGTGATGTTGCAACAGCATCAATTATTGAAGATACGACCACTAAAACTGGTTTTGACATTGTAGATACGCATTTGTTTACTCAGTTTTCAAACAACATTCGCAACAACTTCGGTTACTTGAACCGCAGTGAAGATGCGGTTGTAGATGACAAACTGTTCCGCCAAGACGGTCGTAAAGTCTTTAAAGAAGTGTGTCCACTGGTTGCGAAAATCATTACCAAGCAACTTGAGAAAAATGAAATTGCACCAAGCAACGTAAAACGTTTCTGGTTGCACCAAGCCAATGCCAGCATGAATGACCTGATCTTGAAATATGTAGTCGGTAAAGATGCTGACCGTTCACTGGTGCCAATTATTCTAGATGAGTTTGCCAATACATCTTCTGCAGGTGTAATCATTGCTTTACACCGTACAGCACATGAAGTGAATGATGGCGAGTACGGTGTACTTTGCTCATTCGGTGCAGGTTATTCAGTCGGTTCGATTCTTGTACAAAAACACGTTGTTGCATAAGGAACCATGCATTGCAGGTTGAGCATGATGCAAAATGGATTAAACGTTTAAGTACGTTATCCAAACTGTATTTCACGCCAACCTTTTTGGGTGCAGAACATATTGATGCATCCAAACCTGTAATGTATGTAGGTAATCATACTCTGTATGGTGTGCTCGACTCACCAATGCTGATTGACTACCTCTATAACCAACATAAAGTGGCTGTGGTCAGTATTGCTGATCATGGCCATTTTTATTTGCCGTTTTGGCGAATCGTGTTTAAAAAATTCGGTGCGGTCGATGGCGAGAAAGAATATATTCGTGCCGCGATGCAGCAAGGTTATTCGATCCTGGTCTTTCCGGGTGGTGGTCGGGAAGTCTTGAAAAGAAAAGGCGAGGCTTATCGGTTGATCTGGAAGGAGCGTTACGGTTTCTTAAAACTGGCGCAGGAATTTAACTATGACATTGTTCCATTTGCAGCTTTGGGTGGCGATGAAGTCTTTGAGCTCGGTTTTGATGCCAATCAGATTATAAAAAGCAAATGGTTTCAGAAACTGCTCAAGCTTCCACAACTGGATAAATTACTCCGGCATGGTGACGTGATTCCGTCCTTGCCTAAAAATATTATCCCGAAACGTGTACCTTTTTATTTTCAGTTTATGCCACGACAAAATTTAATGCATATTGAAAATGCTGAACAATTAAAAGATTTCCGTGATCAGATTCAGCAACAAATTTATGCAGGATTAGAACATTTAAAACAACAACGTGAAATTGAAAAAGTTTGAGTAGGCTTGGGTAATATTTTATTGCTAGAGTTTTTATAATGGATGATCAAATGATTAAGCCTGGATAACTTGCCGGGCAGGTTTGATTAAATTTTCAAGTCGGCATACAGTAGCTTCAGTATATGATTAAATTCATCTTGGGATGGATGTTTAATTTGAGGCGAGTATGGAACAGGATCGTTTAGTACCGCAGTATCAGTGGGTTGCGAAACAGTTACTCAGAATTTCTAAAAGTCTAAATGAAATTTTTCAAGATCAGCTCAATATTGTCGGTGATCTGAATGCGCAAAATATGTTTCGTATTGATCAAGAGCGGCATGCTGTACAAATAGCCAATGGTTTATTTCAACTCCAATTTCATGCACCAGACTCAGATCTGAAAAGCATCTTGCAGTGTGATTTTTATTATTTGGGGCAAAAAGCGGAATTAATTGAAGAATTTATTCTGCATGATCTGTATTTTTTAACCGGTGATTTAAAGCCGCAACATTCGCTTTTTCTGCGTCAAAAAGCCCAGCAATTACAACAGCTATTACTCGAGCAGATTTATGTATGGGTCAATGGAGCTGAACGGGTCAGTACGTATTTAAAATGTCTGGGCATAGATGAAGCTGAAATTATTGATCAGCTGATGATGAATGCAGAGCTTTATCACTCGAAGATTCTGAGCGATTATGTACTGAATAAAACGGCATTACCTGAAGCTGTTGTTCAAATGCTGCAACAGATTTGTTCTATTCAAGTGCTGTGTGGTGATGGGTTTTTACCACTGCAACCCTTGATGGAATGTCTGGATGAATTCTGTTTTAGCGCCTCGCAGTTTTTACCTGCCGCCATGTATCGCATTATGGCACTGTCATTTGAAGAGCGTTTTAATTTAAATGAGTTAATGGAACATCAAGATGATATCCAGTTGCTATATCGTCATGCACAGGAAAAAACACAATTATTAGGTTTTGTCCGGTTAATGCGACGCGAACTTTGGCAACGTGATGATTTATTGTCAAAGCATAATTTTCTTCATGCAACCTCTACAGTTTGGCAGAAGAAAGTCGCAAAACTGCCAGTATTTGATTATCCACGCGCGGTGAACTGGTTGTTTAAACAATCCGGTGAGGTGCTGGATTGGCTCAGTCGCCATATTCAACACAGCAGTGTCAGAGTGGCTGTGACGGCTTTAAGTTTTGTGGATACCAGTCGGATTCACCCGCAGGTGATTTTAGCCAGCTTGCAGTATTTTCAGCATTCTTCAGCGCGCATGTTCATTCATAGCTGTCATTATTTTGCGATGCAAGAAGCCTGGTTTGAACATGAGAATAATCATAGTGTGGTGTTAAAGGGGCAACGGCAAGCTCTGGATGATCATCGGATTGCGATTAGTCCTTCTATTTTGTATTTAGATGAATGGATGGAGCTCATGCGGAATGTCGCGAAAGGGAACGAGCAAATCGTTAAGAAAATTTATTTAGGTTTAAGTCGGGTGATGCAGGCTTATATGTTGCATCTACAGAAAATAACCCAGGCATTACCTGAAGAGCTCATGTTTTATATCCGTCCGGAAACCCATCAGAACCGTGATTTTTATACGGTATTGCAGCGTTATAAAATGCCGCTGGATGAATTTAGAAAAATCTTTTATTTACGTGATCGGCATACCCGAGTGTCGGTCTTTGATTCCTATGTACGCGATTATTTGGTCGACTATTTTACTCACAATAAAATGGTTCTAAAAAGTACCACCTGGATGGGGCTGCTTCATCAAGCGATTGATTGGCATGATCAAATCCAGAAACAGGAAATTATTGCGCAGTTAAAGAAAAATTATGCTGAAACTGTATGGCAACCGCTGATGGTTGAGAAAAAGATTCAGTTTGCAGGTTGGAGTTTTGAAGAACTTGCGGATTTAGAGCGAATTATCGAAGAATCCAAAAGATGTCATCATTGCCTAGCAGTCAGCTATGCACAGCGTATTATTGATGGGGAATATGTGGCTTTTCATATGGCATCGCTAACAGGTACACATCATATGACTTTAGGTTGTAATCTGCGAGATGGGCAGTTGGTCTATGAGCAGTTGGAATATCCGCATAATCAAAAAGCTGAATATCTTTTTGTAAATGTCGCTCTGCAATTTATCTCCTGGTTAAATTTACGGTTAATCGCATCTAAGTGACAGTTGCTGTCGTTAAACTTTTTTCTGTGCTTAACTTTTAGGGAAAAAATCGGTAGGCTATAGCCGTTAATTTACGGTTATAGGTCTTATGAAACAAGAAACTGCACTCAAGCTTTTAAAAGCGGGCGAAAATGTCTTTTTAACAGGTTCGGCTGGTGCAGGGAAAACCTATACGCTCAATCAGTACATCAATTATTTGAAAGCCCGTAAAGTACCTGTTGCGATTACTGCATCAACAGGTATTGCAGCAACGCATATGAATGGTATGACTATTCATACCTGGGCGGGAATTGGCATCAAGGATTTTTTGTCCGATGCTGATCTGAAAAACATGAAAGAGCGCAAATACTTAAAAGAGCATTTAGAAAATGCCCAAGTGCTGATTATTGATGAAATTTCAATGTTGCATGCCAAGCAGCTCAATCTGGTGAATCAGGTTTTAAAATATTTTAAAGAAAGCGACGAAGCCTTTGGTGGGATTCAAGTGATTGTCGCCGGTGACTTTTTCCAGTTACCGCCAGTGGGTAAAAATGACGAACGCAATCGCGATAAATTCTGCTTTATGTCTGATGCCTGGGTCGAAGCGAAATTCCGCGTCTGTTATTTGACTGAGCAACATCGTCAAGGTAACGATTATTTAAATGACATTTTAAATGCCATTCGTAGTCAAAGTATTACCGCTGAACATCTTCGTGCTTTAGAGCAAACTCGCCAGCAGGATATTGGTGAAACCTTCACCCGTTTGTATACTCATAATATGGATGTGGATGCAATCAACTTTAAGCATCTGAATGCCATTGAAGCGGATGAGCGACAGTTTGAAGCGGTATGTGATGGTAATGACAAACTGATTGAAACTTTAAAGTCATCCGTGCGTGCGCCTGAAAATCTCACCTTAAAGAAAAATGCCAAAGTGATGTTTGTGAAGAACAACTTTGATATGGGCTACATCAACGGCAGTTTAGGCGAGGTGATTGGCTTTGAAGAAGACGATGATCATGGCATTTTACCTAAAGTTAAGCTCACCGATGGCACAGTGCTGGTTGTGGCGCCTGAAACATGGTCGGTGGATAACGATGCCGGTAAAACCATTGCCAGTTTTCAGCAAATTCCACTGCGTTTGGCCTGGGCGATTACCATTCATAAATCCCAAGGCATGACCTTGGAAGCTGCTGAAATTAATCTGGCCCACACTTTTGAGAAAGGTCAGGGCTATGTGGCAATATCACGGTTAAAAGCCTTAAGTGGCTTAAAGCTGCTCGGGATTAATGAGCAGGCTTTGGAACTGGATAGTCTGGCGATTAAAGCGGATCGTCGTTTTCAGGAATTATCCAATGAAGCGGAAAATCACTTTGAATCGATTGATTTAGCACCGCAACATAAAGCCTTTATTCGTCATTGCGGCGGTACACTGAATGAAACTGAAATTCAGCGCAATGAAAAGAAAATTGCAAAAAGTGGCGGCAAAACCAATTATGCCACTGCCACACTGGATGAAACGCGTGAGCTTTTTGTCGAAGGTTATGAAATTCAGGATATTGCGGTTGAGCGCGGATTAACCCCTGCAACGATTATCAATCATTTAGCGAAATTGCATAAAGAGCAGGGTCTGGATATTTCTGTAGCACATCCGGGTGAAGAAGTTGTTGAACAGGTGCGGAAAATTTATAAACGCTTAATGAAACGTCAAAGTCCTGAACATTTTAGTGAAGATGGTGTCATTAAGCTGCGTCCAATTGTGGAAGCGACTACCCCTCGTATGGGTTATGATCAGGTGCGTTTGGCTTTACTTTTTGTTGAATAAATCTCAATACTTCGATCAAAAAAGGACATCATGAGATGTCCTTTTTATTTGATTTTTTGCTGTTGTATGGATGTTTATGCTTTGGGTTCGGCGGTCATCATGCCCATGCCGGCAATCCATTCCTGAATCGGTTCATAATAATGCACTTCTGAATCATATTCGCCACTTGCAGAAAGTGCTGCGAATGCCGCAATCCAGGCACGAATTTCCTGACCGCCACGCCCGCCATCACGACGAATTTCGTCATTGCTCATATTGGCTAAATAATCAAAATCCGCATTTTTAAAGTGCTGTAATAAGTCTTTATCCCATTCCGGGTTCAATGGTAGCGCTGCTGATAAGTCACCACTAGCAAGACGTTGACCCACTGCAATGACTTTGGATTGACGATGCTCACGTGCTTCTGCTGTCGGGTTACGCCCAGCAATTAAGAATTCCTGAACTTCGGGTGTTGCCGTACTAATTTGCGGTGTCGGTGGATCATGCGATAAACCACCCGATCCAATAATTAAAACGCGTTCATCTAAGGTTTTAAGATATTCACCAATCACTTTACCCAGTTCAATCACACGTTTGGTACGGGGCATTGGTGCAGCAGCACCATTAATAAACACCGGAATCACCGGATAGCGATTAAGCTGACCTTCGCAAAGTAAATCGAGTGGTTGGGTAAAACCATGATCGGTCTGCATCCGATAGGAATAGGAAACATCAATATCGTGATCTAAACAGTGTTCAATTAAACCGAGTGCTTTATCTTCTGGAACGTCCAATGGTGCAGGTCGGTAGTTCCAGTCACCTGCAGCAGTTGCACGTACACCGACACAGAAACTCGGCATCAGGTCATAAAAGAAGCCGTTAAAATGGTCTGGACCAAAGACCACAATCAGCGTGGGATCATAGGCTTTAACCTGTTCCGCCAGTTTTTGAAATGTTGCGCGTGCAGCGGCTTCAATCTCTGCAGGAGGAGATGCAAAATCCAGTAACGGCGTGTGCGAGACGCATATGAGTTTTATGGGCATTTTTTCTCTCAAAGCTGTATTTGTTAATGATTTGAGCTTAAATATAAAGGGACAGGTAAATACAATATTTATCTTAGATCGAACCATAGTAAAAACATTCATATTAACCAGATGTCGTTAGGTTGATTATTTTTAGCGGATTGAAATATATTTGTTTATTTTATTTTTGATGGGCTTTAGATAGATCGTTTTGGAAAGATCTCAGTCAGTTTAGTTTTAATTCCTGCAAGGCTAAGACCAAAGTTCTAAAGAAGTCTAGATTTCTCAGTTTGGGATTGTGGGAAAGATTATTTAAAGTTAAATTTGAGGCATTATAAAAGTAATACTTTAAGTTGAAAAAATAATTTGTTATGTTGTTTTTGAATAACAACAATTTGAATAAGTTTTAAAATAGAAAATAGGATGACTTTTTTATCACTCAAAACAATTAAAAAAATAAAAGGGAAAATTTATGAAACAGTATCAGAGAGCGGCACTCGCTTTAGTGGTAGCCAAACTGGAATTTGGAAACACTAAATCTAATATTTATGATTATAACGAAAGCACATATCCTCAAATAAGCGGCGATGTAAATCAACATGAAGCCAAACTTTATGATTATCAGCGATCAGTTATTTTTGAGGGGCGATATACCGGTCGAGAGTTCAATTTATATGATTATGGTCATCGTGAATTTATCAGTTTAAAAAAGAAAGGCGTAAAAAAATACGAAGGTTATCATTATGGAAATTCGAGTTATTTCGAGATTACGATTTCAGGTTCTAGCCTAAGTTTTTATGACTTTGGTACCGGGCAATATTATCATTTTTCATAATAGATGATTTTTTCTCTCATATAAAAATAACTTCTAAAAAGAGGCTATCTTTAATCTGTGCTTGCCAGTTGTTTGCTTCAACTGTAACTGTTTGGGCTTTAGTCAAAAATTCGACTTGGGTAGATTCACCTTTCTAATATGACTCGCAAGCAAATTTAAGTTCACGCTTTGCCCCAACACGTGGATAGCCAAGAATGTGAGAAGTAATCGTCATGATGTTTTTTCTGTAAGGAGATTCTTTTTGTTGAAAACATCATCGAATAAAATTAAACATGAAATAATCTAATTAATTTTATGTTATATTGAATTGTATTCATTATTTGGCGTTGGAGTTACTTATTTATTTTGAAGATAAGTAATTGTTAACTCATAAATTCGAATTCTTAATCTTTATTTAGCTAAAGTTTTGTCTGATCCTTGCCACTCGAAGCATAGCTTCTCGTCTTGCGCTCAGGCAAAGCAGTGCTTTGCTGGTCTTCGCTCATGTTAGAAATTCGTCACTTAAAAACTTTAACTGCATTGCGTGAGCATGGTTCATTGGTGGCTGCAGCCAATGATTTGTGTTTAACGCCCTCAGCAATTTCTCATCAACTGAAAGAACTGGATCATTGGTATGGGGTAGAGGTGGTGAATCGCCGTAGTCGCCCGGTGACTTTTTCTAATGTGGGGCAGCGTTTACTCAAATTGGCTGATGATGTATTGCCACAAATTCAGATTACCCAAACCGATATTACCCGTATTGTGCATGGTCAGACCGGGCGTATTATTTTCTCCTCAGAATGTCATAGTTGTTTTGACTGGTTGATGCCTTTGCTCAATCAATATCGTCATTTATATCCAGATGTAGATCTGGACTTTGCATCAGGTTTTGAATCCAATCCACATGAACTTTTGCAAAATGCAGAATTTGATTTGTTGATTACGGCAGATCCGATTGCTTTAAAAGGCATTGAATATTTCCCGATTTTTGAATATGAGTCACGTCTGGTTTTATCCAATACCCATCCATTGGTACGTGCCGAACGTATTACCGTTCAAGAGTTGGCAGATGAAACCCTGATTACTTATCCGGTCGATAAGCACCGTTTAGATATCATGGCGAAACTGTTTATTCCTGCAAATATCCAACCGAAGCACATACGTACCACAGATTTAACTCAGATGTTGATTCAGTTGGTGGCGAGTGGACGGGGGATTGCGGCACTTCCAGATTGGGTGGTGAATGAATATGAGCAAAAAGGTTGGGTGACTTCACGCCGTTTAGATTGTGTCTCTGCTACAGGTTTGCGCCGTACTTTGTATGCGGGTTATCGAACTGAAGAGAAAGAGAAAAGTTATTTTGAAGGTTTCTTAAAACAATTGGCTAAATTCTCGCAAAAGCGTAATCAATATTATTCTGCTTAAAAAGGATACGCTGGATTTTGCACAAGTTCACAGCTTTAGACGGAATTTTCTTATGGCCTGAGTCAATACAGACTGATTGTTCTCAGCTCTTAGCTTATCTAAATCAGCGATAAATTATTGTTTTTATTCTTGCTAGTCTAGCGCTGGAATCGCTAAAGGAGAAGGTTGTGAGTTCCGCGCATTGGCTTAGCAAAGATTTATGGATTATTGCAGCAGGATTTGTCGCTGCCATGCATGTCGGGAAGTTACCACCTGCGGTTCCTGTCCTGCAAGCCGAGTTAGGCATCAGTTTGGTACAAGCCGGTTTTTTATTGTCCCTGGTGCAAGTTGCCGGTATGTGCATGGCATTATTACTGGGCAGTTATACCGCTAAAATTGGCTTAAAACGCTGTGTCTTATTTGGACTAAGTTTACTCGCAATCGCCAGTTTTATTGGCGGTTTTGTCCAAACATTTGAAGGGCTGCTGGCACTGCGTGTAGTAGAAGGTTTCGGATTTTTACTGATTACCTTAAGTGGTCCTGCTTTTATCCGCCAACTGGTTCCCGTCGAGCAGTTGCAAGCCAAGATGGGGCTATGGAGTGCCTATATGGGAGGCGGAATGGGAATAGGCTTGCTGTGTACCCCATTCCTGCTCAATAGCATAGGTTGGCAAGGGGTTTGGATTTGCTTCGGGTTATTATCACTTGCCTTGGCAGGTGTGATTTACACGATTATTCCCACAGCGCAAACCCATACCCAGTCGGTTGCAGTTTTTGATTTAATTAAACTGACTTTAAAACATCCTCCAGCCTGGATTCTGGCGGCTATTTTTGGCGTATACGCCGGACAATGGTTTAGTCTGGTCGGTTTTTTACCCAGCATTTATCAACAATATCAAATTTCTTTAGCGGTGGCAGGGGGCTTAACGGCTATTGTGGCGATTGCCAATGCCATTGGCACCTTTGCTTGTGGCTTGTTGTTACAGCGTGGTTTTCGGCCTCAAACTTTAGTCCAAACCGGTTTTACCACCTTAATGGTCTGTGCCCTGAGCTTTTATTTGTTACGTGAATTCTTACCCTTTAGTCTGCAATTTATATTGGTTTTGAGCTTTTCATTATTTGGCGGTCTGGTGGCAGCGGTCGTGTTTTCTCAAGTGTTAAATTTTGCCGCCAAGCCGATTGCCATTAGCACCACGATCGGGCTGGTGTTGCAATTTTCGGCCACCTCGCAATTCCTGTTGCCACCTTTGATTGCTTCAATTGTACTTGCTACAGGTGGATGGTTTTGGGTGGGCATTTTAATGGCAACCCTGTCTCTGATTGGTATGCTTTTAACCAGAATTTTATTTCGAAAAGCTGCATAAATCGTGCAGAATAAGCCTGCCAAGTACCAGTTGTCAGGCTTAAGATTAAAAATTCAGGAATGACCGATAAACAAAGTCAATATTCCGGCGGCGATCAAAGGACCGACCGGAACACCGCGTAATACTGCAACACCTGCAACTGTCCCGATGAGTAAGCCTGCAACTACATCCGGTTGATTGCTCATCAGCTTAACCCCACGTCCACCCAGCCAGGCGACTAAAACCCCAATCGCAATGGCCAGTAGGGACTTCCAGCTCATAAAGGATTTTAAAATCGCGTCTCCCGGAATTTTTCCACTGGCAATCGGGGTTAAAACACCAATGGTTAAAATGATGATGCCAATATTTAAACCGTGTTGCTGCAAGTAAGGGAAAAATTCACTCAGCGGGGTAATGCGAAAGACAATTAAAACACCAGCGGCAATCGTGACTGCACTATTATGACTAAAGATACCGCAAGCCAATAAAACCAGGAGAACGATCAGATTTAAATCTAAATTGGACATTACTTTAAGGGAGAGTGGGAAAAATAACACCTATTGTATCGGGTTTTGAGTATAGATTTACTTTAAAGGGTGTGAACAATAAAATTAGCCTGCATTTCAGTATAGAATGCGCCTTTCGTGATAGTTAGAGGGTGAGGTTTATGTTTTTGGAAAAGATGTTGCAATCGCAAGGTTTCGGTTCGCGTAAACATTGCCAGCAGCTCATTAAAAATGGAGCGATTGCCATCCAAGGTGAAGTTATCACCAATGCAAAACATAAACTGGACTTAAATAATTTAAGTTTTTCCGTGTATGGCGAAAGTTTTGATTATCGTGAAAAGGTTTATATCGCTTTAAACAAGCCGCAAGATTACGAGTGTTCCCATCAAGCGACCCATCATTTTAGTGTGTTTGACCTTTTTGATGATGTGTTGATGAACCGTGGTTTGCAATGTGTAGGACGTTTAGATCAGGACACCAGTGGGCTTCTATTGCTTACAGATGATGGTCAGTTTCTGCAAGCCTTAACCCATCCAAAAAAGCATGTCGCTAAAGTATATCGAATGCAGACCACCGATGCTGTGACAGGGCAACAGATTCAGCAATTGCAGCAGGGCGTAGAATTACGCAATGAATCAGGTATTTTTGCAGCGACAGATGTGATTAAACTTGCAGAACATGAATTACAGCTGACCATTCATCAAGGTGTTTATCATCAGGTGAAACGGATGTTAGCTGCTGTGGGAAATAAAGTTGAACGATTACATCGTCAGCAAATTGGTGCTTTAGTACTTCCTGAATTAGAGCAAGGCAAGTGGATTTATTTAACGGAACAACAAGTAGAGCTTGCCAAGACACGCATGGTTATTTAAGGAAACAGTGATAGATTTTAAATTCATCATCTTTCACAAAACCCATTTGTTCATAGAGTTTATGCGACTGGTAATTGCTTTTTTGAGTTTCCAGGCTAATGCGTAGTGCATTTTCATGACGTGCAAATAAAATGGCGGTATCAATCAGTTGCTTTGCTGAACCCTGACGTCGAAACGTTGGGGTGACATAAACATCATCTAAAATATAATAGATAGAACAAGCTACAGAAGAAAAACCTAAATAAAGTAAAATAAAACCGGTAAAGACATCGTCTTTGATATGAATAAAAATTACACTTTCCTGATTTTCAAAGCGTTTTTTTAAGAATTGATAAGATAAATTTATGTTGGAAGAAGCACCATAAAATTGGCGATATTCATCGAATAAAACTGCAAGTGGATGTAAATCTTCTAGAGTTGCGCGTCTTACGATCATTCCATACTCCATGCTTTTTTTATCTTCGCATGAAGCATAACTAATTTTTTATATTCAGTTTTTTAAAATTTGTTTGTAAATGCAACACTGTTAAGTTTTGTCACTTTCACCCAAAATAGCATTCAGCTCTTCAAACAAATCTAAATGATCATCATCTAAAATAAATTCTTCATCACCATCAACCACTTGTTCTGCATCATCATTTAAAGTGCTTTGCTGTTGCTTTAATTTACGGATTTTATACAGTTGTTCAAGGTTAATACTTTGATTTTCAATTGAAAATGGGATTGATTTGGTTAGAACAACTTGTTTAAAAAAAAGTCGAACCGCTTGTGCTGGCGTAATCCCCAATTGTTTAAACACCGCAAATGCATGCTTTTTTTCTTGGGAGTCAAGTCTTATTTGATAAACTTCTGTTTTTCTCATGATTTTTTGAATACATCTAATTACTTAACTTTTCAGCATTTATTTTAATCAAATCTAATGTAATTTCAATATTCATACACTATATTTACGAAAATAAATTGTAATGACAAGCATATTACAATGTCAATTCAAACTTGGATGAAAACTCCATCTCTTGAAAGGTGACTGGATCATTGAAGCGAATATGCTTTGCTAAAAGCTGCAGTGGTGCTGAAAAATCATCTTCCCTTTTATGCTGTACTTCTGGATAAAAAGGATCATTTTTGATGGCAATGCCTAAACTGTTCAAGTGAACACGCAACTGATGTTGCTTGCCGGTGATCGGTTTAAGTTCGTATTTTGCCCAGACAGAGTCATGTTCAATTAAATGAATTTCCGTTTCACTATTTATTTTTCCTTCAACCACTTGCATCGTATAAAAGGGTTCACCTTTTTCCATTCGATAGCGTGTATAACAAGGAAATGTTAAATCTGCATGAAAAGGTGCAATCGCATGATAGATTTTTTTAACCTGGCGTTGTGCAAACATTTCTTGATAGATCGCTCGACTAGACACCCGTTTCGAGAATAAAACTACACCTGCTGTTTCACGGTCGAGCCGATGTATCGGGGTTAAAAACTCATTCCCCGTTTGTTTTTTTAGCCGTACCAGCAGTGTTTCTTGCACGTATTGACCCGTTGGGCTGATGGTTAAAAAGTGCGGTTTATCGATTACTAACAAGTGTTCATTTTCAAATAAAATTTCATGTTCAAAGGGAACATGAATTTCATGTGCTAGAAAACGGTAGTAAAACACATGGCTATTTTCAATATAATCAGAATCAAAACTTAAGATATTTCCCAAGGCGTCATAAATCAAACCATCCGCAAAGCGTTGCTGCCATTCATCGGCGGCAATATGCGGAAACTGCTGACACAGATACTGATAGACAGTTGTCGGTGCAGGTTTCATTTTAGGCAGGAATACTTTGCTTGCGCTTACGCCATCAATCATTGGCGGAATAAATTCAGTGCTGGTCATGTGATTTGTCGTGGATCAATCTGTCGTTCATAGAAATTAATGATATTTACAATGAAATGTAGGAAAAGTTACACATTTGGAAGTGCGAGCATGGGCAATAAAGCGGTGCGATGCTATCATAATTGTTCTTTTGAATCATGTCGTGAGTCATATGCAGTATTCATTTAATTTAGCCTTGAACAATGAAGACGATACCCAAAATTTAGCACAGGTTTTGGCGCAGCATTTTAGCACGGGCGTGGTTTATTTAATTGGTGATTTAGGTGCGGGAAAAACCACACTGACACGCTATTTTTTGCAAAGTTTAGGGCATCAAGGTGCAGTAAAAAGCCCAACCTATACTTTGGTTGAACCCTATAATATCAATGGTAAAGACATCTTTCATTTTGATTTATACCGTTTAAATGATCCTTATGAACTTGAACTGATGGGTGTTCGCGATTATTTAGAAACACCGAATGCGCTGTTTTTATTTGAATGGCCTTCAAAAGGTGGTGATGAAATTCCACAAGCTGACCTGATTATTAATATTGAAAAGTCCGAGGATGAACTGACGCGTACTGCAAGTTTAAGTTTCTCATCGGCAGCATTAAAACAAGCATTAGAGAGTCAATTGAACAATGCGTGATGATTTAAGTCTACGTCGTATTCATACCCTTAATCCTGCACTGGCGAACCAGATTGCTGCCGGTGAGGTGATTGAGCGTCCAGCATCGGTGGTGAAAGAATTATTAGAAAATTCAATTGATGCAGGTGCGACTGAACTTATTATTCGCGTTGAACAGGGTGGCAGTACCTTAATTGAAATCATAGACAATGGTCATGGTGTTCATCCGGATGATTTGGCTTTGGCAGTGATGCGGCATGCCACCAGTAAAATTCAAACGGCTGATGATTTACAGGCTATTGTCAGTTTGGGTTTTCGTGGTGAAGCCTTGGCCTCGATTGCTGCAGTTTCACGTTTAACCCTGACCAGCAGCCAGAATGATGAGGGAATCGGTTATCAGGTTGAAGTAAACGGAACCGCTTTTGATCATCAGGAAATTCAAGCGGTCGCGACACAAAAAGGCACCCATATCCGGATACAGGATCTGTTTTTTAATGTACCGGCTCGTCGCAAGTTCTTAAAAAAGCAGGGCACTGAATTTGGGCATATTGAAGAAATTGTCCGTCGTCTGGCCTTAACCCATTTTGATATCCGTTTTGTTTTAGAGCATAACAACACTATTCGTTTGAATCTGCCGGTGGCTGATAGTGGCGAACTCCGTTTCCAACGTGTTCAACAATTATTGGGGCGCCAGTTTACTGAAAATGCCTATTGGATCGATGCCGATAGCATTAGCATGCGTCTATCTGGCTGGCTCGGGCATCCATCCGATGCACGTTCACAAGCGGATTTGCAGTATGTCTACGTGAATGGGCGTATTGTAAAAGATAAAACTATCTCACATGCCTTGCGTATGGCTTACGATGGGATTTTGCATGGTCATCAACATTCGGCATATTTATTGTTTCTAGAAATTGATCCTGAAAATATTGATGTCAATGTACATCCAACCAAGCATGAGATCCGTTTTTTAAATCAACGTGAAGTGCATGAATTTGTGCGCCATTTTGCCAAAGAAACGCTATCTCAGTTTCAAACGGCAAGTGCTGACTTGGCTCATGCCATGAAAACGCAAGAGGAAACTGTTGATCAACCTCAAACGCAACATCCGCGTTATCAGGAGCAGTTTCAACTCCATCGTGCTGTTGAAACTGCGCAGCCGGTAATGTCAGTTGAGTCATCTACTGAATTATTAACTGATTTTAATGCTTCTAGCCCACAAACCGTTCAATATTCATCTCAGCCTTCACAAAGTCGTTATACGGGTTCACAGCAACTGAATAATGCCTTACAAAGCTATTTAGCGCCATTACGTGAATCAACCTCACCGATGGCAGATGCAGCATTGAATCAATTTGAACAAAGTGCAGCCGTTCATGTTGATGAACATCCACTCGGTATTGCAATTGCACAATTGCATGGCATTTATATTCTGGCTCAGAACACTGAAGGTCTGATTATTGTCGATATGCATGCGGCGCATGAGCGGATTGTATTGCAACAGATGAAAGCTGCGTGGGATAAACCTGAATTCTGGACATCACAACAGTTACTTATTCCAAAAGTCATCAGTATTAGTCGTATGCAAGCCATGCGGGTCGATGAGCTGAAAGACCAGCTAGCGCGTTTAGGTCTTGAAATTGACCAATATGGCGATGAGCAGGTGATTGTACGCGGGGTGCCTGCCATTTTACATAAGGCCGATTTTGAATCTTTGGTGCCAGAATTACTGAATGATTTAGACCCAGGTGATGAAGCCCAAGGTCTGCTGCAAAAGCGTGACCAGATTTTGGCGGGAATGGCCTGTCATGGTGCAGTTCGTGCGCATCGCATACTCAGTCTTTCTGAAATGAATGCGTTGCTGCGTCAAATGGAACAAACCGAATTTGCCAGTCAGTGTAATCATGGACGTCCAACCTGGCGTGCATTTCCACTTTCACAATTAGATAAACTTTTTGCTCGAGGAGAGTAGTTGTACATGTCAAATCAATTGCCGGTCATCAATTTAATGGGACCAACTGCAAGTGGTAAAACCGCTTTGGCATGTGAACTTTATGAGCAAGGTCGTTTTGAGCTGATCTCCGTCGATTCTGCGCTGGTTTATAAAGATATGGATATTGGTACAGCCAAACCGACAAAAGAAGAGCAGGCGCGCTATCCGCATCATTTGATTGATATTATTACGCCCCTAGAAGTGTATTCGGCAGCCAATTTTGTCGAAGATGCCTGTGTATTGATTGATGAAATTCATGCACGTGGTAAAACACCGATTTTGGTGGGTGGAACCATGCTTTATTTCAAGGCTTTACTGGAAGGATTGTCAAGCAATTTACCCAGTGCAGATTATGCTATTCGGGCTGAAATTGAAGCGCAAGCCGAGCAGCAAGGCTGGGAGGCGGTTTATGCAGAATTGTGTCGTGTTGATGCTTTAGCGGGTCAGAAATTCAAGATCAGTGATAAGCAACGCATCATCCGTGCATTGGAAGTATTTAAGCTTACAGGGCAGCCGATTACAAAACTACAAGCCGAGCAACCTAAAAATATACCCTATCGTTACACTTTTCATAATCATGCTTTATTGCCTGATCGTGTAGAATTACATAAACGTATTGAACAGCGGCTTAAAACTATGTGGAATATCGGATTTTTACATGAAGTAGAAGGTCTGATTGAAAAATACGATTTAAATGATAATTTACCCTCAATGCGCTCTGTCGGTTATCGTCAAACTTTAGAATTCCTGCAAAAAAGTGATCAAAGTAACGAAAAACGGCAAGAAATGGAGGATAAGTCTTTGTTTGCGACACGACAACTTGCAAAACGTCAATATACCTGGTTAAGATCTTTGCAAGAATTGCATAATTTTAAAACATATTTGACGATAACGCAGGCTCAAGAAGACTTGCGAAACTGTTACGGATAAAGCAAAATTTAGTAACTATCTTTTTATAATTTTTATTTGAATAATAAAGATAGTTTTTTGCGCTGATTTTTAAATTTTTTGGAGTTATAACATGTCTAAAGGTCAAACTTTACAAGATCCGTTCTTGAATTCTCTCCGTAAGGAACGCATCCCTGTTTCTATCTTCCTTGTTAACGGTATTAAATTACAAGGTCATATTGAATCTTTTGACCAATATGTCGTTTTATTAAAAAATACTGTAAGCCAAATGGTTTACAAACATGCGATTTCTACAGTAGTTCCTGCACGTAACCCACGTCCTGCTGGTGCTCCTGCTGGTGCTCAAGGCGCTCCTGGTGGCTTTGGTGCTCAAGGTGGTCAAGGCGGCTTCGGCGGTCAAACTGGCGGCTTCGGTGGTCAAGGCGGCTTCGGCGGTCAAACTGGCGGCTTCGGTGGTCAAGGCGGCTTCGGTGGTCAAGGCGGCTTCGGCGGTCAAACTGGCGGCTTCGGTGGTCAACAAGGTGGCTTCGGTGGTCAAGGCGGCTT
>NZ_JABERK010000047.1:0-63400 GCF_013004315.1 Acinetobacter sp. ANC 5378 | reverse complement strand
GTTGGGTGTATTGCTTCATTGTGTGCTTTCCAATTGCGAGTTGAAAAAGTCTAATGATTCTAATACACCTAACTTTTTCAACTAAATACAAATGTGTCGCACTTGGTATTTGAATCCGCGAATTATAATTTTTGGACTTCTTGCCGTTATTTATGAAGAATGAATACAAGAAGTCCCAAGGTATTAAAAATTAGGTCGATAGTCAAAATTTTGAGTGACGGCTTGATCTCGAAAGGGACGAATGGCTTTTTTACCCATGGTCATGGTGTTCACAATATTATTGGGGAAAACCTGAATATGGTTATTAAATAGCTCTACATTACGGTTGAAAATGGTAATGGCTGCGCCGACATTTTCATTCTGTTCTTCAATTTCATTCATCATTTTCAGATAAATTTCATTGGCCTTCAGTTCAGGATAGTTTTCCACCACCACATTGAGACTACGCATCAATTCTTTATTCAAGCTTTCAATGCGTTGTAATTGAGATACATCGGTATTATTTAAATTGAGATTTAAAATATTCTGACGCAGTTCAGTCACTTTTTCTAAAGTGCCTTTTTCAAAACCTGAATATTGTTCAACTAAAGGTTGCAGGCCATCCAGAATTTTAATTTTCTGACGTTCATAGCTGGCCACATCGGACCAGGCACGTACAGAAGCATTGTGATGACGAACAATATTATTGCGAATCATGATACATGCCACGACCACAGCAATGATCAATAGCAAAAAAATTAACAGCCCCATTGATATGTCCCCAAAACATTCATTATTACTATTTTAAAAAGTGCGTTAAATCACGCTGTAAGCTTTCTAAATAAGGTAATTTAAAAGTACGCAAGTGTCCACGTAATGCGGAAATATCTTGAATGTTTTTAGCTTGGCTCGATATTTTAAATAAATCGGCAGGACCTAAAAAGCATAAGGTATGACTGGTCGGGTGGAAGATTAAATCGCCCTGACGTTGGGCAAAAAAATCAGCCAATTTCAGTACGAATGCAGGCGAGAGTATTTTTGCAGTTTGCATTTCATCACTGCCAAAAATGTTGATTTTATGATTGGTCTGAATATCACTGGTATGCCAGGGAAAGCTGTAAGGATAATAAAAATCTTTGTTGGCGGTAGTCACTGCAAGACCTTGCGTTTCGACATCAAAAACAAAGACACCCCATAAATCTTTGTGGACTTCTTTCACTTTGACATTATTGCCATCTTTATCGCGGACGCGGACTTCATTGATAAAATGATATTGAAACACCATGACCTGATGTTCTTGGCCTTCCTCATCTGCCCAGACCGTGCTGGCGTAATAGGGAATATCGTTAGAAAGGGTACCTTGATTAAACACCGGAAACAGCCGTTTTAAGTGTGCAATGAATAAAACCGGTTGCAGCGGAACAGAAATATGCTGCGGCTGTTGCTGGAAGGCGAGCTGGTATTTTTTGGCGATGCTTTGTTGTTCTAAAAATTCAATCACTTCATCAATCGGCTTTTTATCTTCGTAGCTGATATACGCCCAGAAAATCATGAATAGTCCGGTCACCAAACCAACCTGTAACCAGATATTGGTCGGGAGAATAAAAATCAGCAGCATAAAAAAAAGTCCTAACGCAGCTAACAGTAGCGGTAGGACATTTTCAAATTTGAGCACGATCGGTGCATTCCACGGATGCAAACTATCTAGGATATCTTGCTGGGTTTGAGCCTGACGACCAATCTCCCATAGCCGCGCAATATTCTGAAAAACCCGTTCATTTTTTTTACGTCGAATATGAATCGAATGTTTAACAGTATCGAGCGGCATGGTGTGCTTCTTTTTATCAGCAAATATTAAGGCGTAATTTTATCAATCAGCATGGCATCGCCATAACTAAAGAAGCGGTATTTTTCTTCTACAGCATGATGATAGGCATTCAAAATATTATCACGATTCGACAATGCTGAAACCAGCATCAATAAAGTAGATTCAGGTAAGTGGAAGTTGGTAATTAAGCGATCTACCACTTTAAAGTCATAACCTGGATAGATGAAAATTTGTGTATCACCTGTCCACGCCTTTAATGTGCCTCCATGCGCCTGAGCTGCACTTTCAACGGCACGGGTTGCTGTTGTTCCTACCGAAATGACTTTATTGCCACGGGCTTTGGTTTGATGAATCAGTTCAACCGTATGTTCTGGAACATCACACCATTCGCTATGCATAATGTGGTTTTGAATATCATCTGTACGTACTGGCAAGAAGGTGCCTGCACCCACATGCAACGTCACAAAAGTTTTTTGAATCCCTTTGGCTTCAAGTTTTTCTAGTAAGTCTTGGTCGAAGTGCAGGCTAGCGGTGGGTGCTGCGACACTTGCCAATTTTGTCGGGTCATTAAATACCGTTTGGTAACGTTCGGTATCAATGGCTTCTGCTTCACGGTTGAAATAAGGCGGAATCGGTAAAGCACCGTATTGATCCAAGACCTCTAAAATCGGTTGTGAAAACTCGACAATAAACAAATTTTCATGGCGACCTTGCACCGTCACTTTTACCGCATCTTCACCAATAAAAAGTTCAGCACCGGCTTTAGGCGTGTTGCTGGCTTTAATGTGGCAGTATGCAATAAATTTGTCCTGCATCCGCTCCACTAAAACTTCTACCGCACCACCAGAGGCACGTTTACCTTTCAGGCGTGCTTTCATCACTTTGGTGTCATTTAAAATCAGTAAGTCACCAGAATCGAGTAAATCAAGAATGTCGGTAAAATGACGATCGTGATATTGCCCTTGAGCATCTAAATGCAAAAGACGTGAAGCACTACGCGTATCTAGAGGGTAGCGAGCAATGAGTTCGTCAGGGAGATCAAAGTTAAAGTCAGAAAGTTGCATCTTCAATGTATAAAAATAAGAAAAACGTCCGCATTATAGTCCTGAAAAAGACAAACGAGAGGATATCTGATGCTTTTTAAGACAAAGTTTTTGTTTTTGCTATAAAAGTGATCAATTGATCAAATTAGATAATTGACAATTCGGAGTTTGGTAGTAATATAGCCACCACAAGCTAATGCGCTTGTAGCCCCTTTCCCGAGGTGGTGAAATTGGTAGACGCGGCGGACTCAAAATCCGCTGTCAGAGATGACGTGTCGGTTCGAGTCCGACCCTCGGGACCATATATTAAAAAGCCCTCAAGCACTATAAGACTTGAGGGCTTTTTTTATTGTCTAAAGAAAATTTCTGACTCAATTTTGAATAAAGAATAACTAAAAAGCAAATCTGCCTTAAATTGTCACATTTGATCTATTTGTGTCTTTTTTCATTGTGTTCTATGTGAAAGTTTGTTAATAAAGTTAAGGGGAATAGTTAGTTTTTTTATCAATAGGGGTAAAACAAATTTACGAGGCAGATATGAAAATGCAGTTACTCGAAATAGGCTCGGAAACTGAGCAACTCAGTGCATGTAGAATATCATTATTGCTTGGTGTTTTTACTTCGGAAAATCGTGTCGAAGGTTTTTTAAAGTTTGCACGTGGCATTCTGCAAGCAGAGCGTGGCATTCTTGCTTTTCATCATGAACCGTATATTTGGTATTCTGCACCCGAATCGTTTAAAGCATTTCATGCGCAAAAAGAAGCCAATTTGGTCTCCTTTTTTGAAGGCGATACTATTCTCACAACAAAACATAAAAACTATGCTGCTTTTTCTCAACATGTGCATGATTTGGGTGTTGGGCACAATCGTATTGTCGGTTTCGATTTAAAAATCAATAAAACAGAGTCTATTGGACAAGTCCTTTTATTTGATGAGCAGACTGAATCCTTTAATGAAGAAAATTTACAGCTGGTGCATGAATTTGCCATGAGCTTGATTAATATCATTGAATTACGTTCAAACTATGCCGAGCTCAAAGAATTATATGAACAGCAATCTGCTTTAAATTTTAGTAAAACCAAATTTTTTCAAATTATTGCGCATGATCTGCGTGCGCCATTTCATGGCTTAATCGGTTTCTCGGAAGTGTTGGCTCAAGAGCGAGAAACACTGGATGATTCTAGTATTCAGAGTATTGCTGATTATTTATTGGATACTTCGCAGTCAACCTATAATCTTTTAGAAAGTTTATTGAATTGGGCCATGGCAGAAGGTGGACGCTTTGTTTACCACCCGATTAATTTTAATTTAAAACAATCCTCAAAAATTGTTTTTGATGTCTTGAATAGCTTGGCGATTAAGAAAAATATCCAGCTGATAGATCAAGTGCCTGATGATATAAAAGTCTATGCCGATATTAATATGGTGACCTCCGTTTTACAGAACCTGGTTTCAAACGCACTGAAATTTACCCATGTAGATGGTACGGGGAAAGTCACCATTCATGCAGAACAATCCGCACAGTATGTTGATATATATATTCAAGATACCGGTTTGGGGATGACTCAACAGCAGATTGACGAGCTTTTCCAACCCCGCTTAACAGTAAGCTTTAAAGGAACTGCCGGTGAGAAAGGCACGGGGTTGGGCTTGGTGTTATGTAAACGTTTCGTCGATTTGAATCAAGGTGAAATTTCTGTGCAATCTAAAGAAGGTGCGGGGACGACGTTTAAAGTCTCTTTACCGACAGCTCTGAATGCGCATCAAACTTTATCTTTGAATGGCGTGAAGCAAGCCATTACTGAATAAATCAGAACACAACGCTAAATTTATTTTCCACTATTTCTTTTCAGCTGATATAACTAGAAAAAACTCGGCTGAAGGTTTGAAAATGAATGCGGAACAATTGCACAAAACATTACGTGCTAGCCAATATGCAGAACAAGTATTGGGAAATCATGCAGTACTCCTCGAACAAGATTATGCAATTGACCAATTTCTCGTTCCTTTAAGCACCACGCAAATCCAGAACTTTGTAGATAGCGCTTTAGATAATATCACTGATGAAACCACATGGATGCGTGCGATTCGTGTGCTTCGTGCACGTTTGATGTTTCGCTGGATCTGGCAGGATGCCAATCAACTTACCGATGTTGTGACCTTGACCCGTGAACTTTCGGACTTTGCTGATGCATCCATTTGCGCAGCAAAAAAATTCGCAAGAGTTCCTCTGGTTGCAAAGCACGGCGAACCGATGGGATATAACGGTACGGTACAAGATTTAATTGTGGTCGCCATGGGTAAACTGGGTGCTCAAGAACTTAATCTTTCAAGTGATATAGATCTTATTTTTGCCTTTGATGAGCAAGGTGAAACCAATGGCCGAAAATGTATTGATGTACAGCAGTTCTGTATTTTGTGGGGACAGAAACTGATTTATCTGCTGGATCATATGACCGCGGATGGTTTCGTATTCCGTGTCGATATGCGTTTGCGTCCATGGGGGGATGGTTCGGCACTGGCGATTAGCCATGTTGCCTTGGAAAAATACTTAAGTCAGCACGGGCGTGAATGGGAACGTTATGCCTGGATTAAAGCGCGTATTGTGACCGGTGGAAAAGAAGGCAATGAACTCCTGGAAATGACCCGGCCTTTCGTGTTCCGGAAGTATGTTGATTACACTGCTTTTGAAGCCATGCGTGAAATGAAGGCCATGATTGAACGCGAAGTGCTGCGCCGTAATATTGAAGATGACATTAAGCTTGGTGCAGGCGGTATCCGTGAAGTCGAATTTATTGTGCAGGTTTTTCAGCTGATTTACGGGGGATCCAAGCTTGAATTGCAAGATCGTCAATGCTTAGTCAGTCTGCATCATCTGGGTGAAGTTGGTCTACTTGACATGCAAGCCGTGGCTGAACTGGAAGATGCCTATTTATTCCTGCGCCGTGTTGAACACGCTATCCAAGCCTTGCATGATCAACAAACCCAGTCCTTGCCGAGTGAGCCTGATTTACGTCAGCGTATGATTGAAACTTTAGGCTTTGCTGATTGGGATACTTTCATCGCATTTCTAAATCAAAAACGCGCAAAAGTCATTTTTCAGTTTGAACACCTGATTAAAGAAAAAGAACCCGATCCTTTAATCGAGAGTTTTAGCTTGCTTGAAAAACAACTGAATGATGTTTTGGATGACAATGCAAAAAATCTGATCCATGAATTCTGGTATGGACATGCGCTAAAGAAATTACCAGCTAAAGCAGTGCAGCGTTTAAAAACCTTTTGGCCACATCTGATTGAAGCCATTTTGCAGTCGGATAAACCACAAGTGGCACTCTTGCGTTTAATGCCCTTGGTTGAATCGGTGATGCGTCGGACGGTGTATCTGGTGATGTTGATTGAAAGCAAAGGGGCGCTACAGCGCTTGGTTAAAATGTCTACCGTAAGCCCGTGGATTTGTGAGGAACTCACCCATTATCCAGTGTTGTTGGATGAATTTTTATCGATGGATTTTGAATTGCCGAAACGTCAGGATTTGGAAGATTCTTTACGTCAGCAACTACTTCGCATCGAGATTGATCAAGTAGAAGACCAAATGCGGGTTCTACGCTTATTCAAAAAATCCAATGTTTTGGCAGTGGCAGCCAGTGATGTTTTAGCTGAAAGTCCACTCATGAAAGTATCCGATGCACTGACGGATATCGCAGAAGTTTCGGTCAATGCCACTTTACAGTTGGCGTATCAAATAACGGCGAAAAAACACGGCTATCCGCTAGATGCAGAGGGTCAGCGTTGTTCACTCGATCACATGGCATTTGTCGTGGCAGGCTATGGAAAGCTGGGGGGAATCGAGATGGGTTATGGCTCGGATCTGGATCTAGTGTTTATTCATTATATGAGTGAACAGGGCGATACTGATGGTCAGAAGCCGATTAGTGGGTTCGAATTTGCCATGCGGGTTGCTCAAAAGTTGATGTCATTGATGACCACGCAAACGTTGGATGGTCGGGTCTATGAAATTGATACCCGTTTGCGTCCATCGGGTGAGGCGGGTTTATTGGTGACCAGTCTAAAAGCCTTTGAGCAGTATCAGCTGAAAAGTGCCTGGGTGTGGGAACATCAGGCTTTGGTTCGTGCACGATCTATTGCTGGTGAAAAAAGTTTACGTGAAAAATTTGAAGCATTACGGTGCCTTATTTTGACTCAACCACGAGATGAAGCCAAAGTTCGGGAAGAAGTTTTGAAGATGCGTCAAAAAATGAAAGACCATTTAGGCTCATCGAAAGAACAGCAAAAAGATGGAATTTTTCATTTAAAACAGGACGCAGGTGGTATCGTTGATATCGAATTTATGGCACAGTATGCGGTGTTAGCCTGGAGTGGGTCGAATCCCGATCTCGCCCATTACTCCGACAATGTACGAATCCTTGAAGATGCCGCAAAAGCAGGTTGCTTATCCAGCGACGATGCGACAGCATTGATTCAAGCTTATCTCAGTGAACGAGCCGAGAGCCACCGTTTAGCCCTTGCGAATCAATCCATGCAAGTGAATGCTGCGGACTGGCACGATACCCGCGTGATCGTTTGCAAGTTATGGCAAAGATTAATTGATCCAACTGCAAATATTTGCATTGGATAAAGATGACTGTGTATAAAAATTTGGAGAGTGCGCCATGAACTTGGCTGATCGTGATGGTTTTATTTGGCAAGATGGACAAATGGTTGATTGGCGTGAGGCAAAAATCCACGTCTTAACACATACCTTACATTACAGTATGGGTGTGTTTGAAGGTGTCCGTGCTTATGAGACTCCTAACGGAACTGCGATTTTCCGTCTTCAGGATCATACAAAACGTTTGCTCAACTCTGCAAAAATTTATCAAATGAAAGTTCCATTTGATCAAAAAACTCTAGAGCAAGCTCAAATTGAGGTCGTACGTGAAAATAAATTAGCGTCTTGCTATTTGCGTCCAATTATCTTTATCGGTTCTGAAAAACTGGGTATTGCTGCAACTGACAATACTATTCATGCGACTGTTGCTGCATGGAGCTGGGGTGCTTACCTTGGTGATGAAGCGATGGCGAAAGGTATTCGTGTTAAAACTTCATCATTTACCCATCATCATCCTAACGTGACGATGTGTAAGGCAAAAGCATCGGGTAACTATACTTTGTCGATTCTTGCACATCAAGAAGTTGCACATTCTGGTTATGATGAAGCAATGTTAATGGACCCACAAGGCTATGTATGTCAGGGTTCAGGTGAAAACGTATTCTTGGTTAAAGATGGCGTGCTTCATACCCCAGATATTGCGGGTGGCGCATTGGACGGTATTACCCGTCAGACCATTATTACCATTGCCAAAGACTTGGGCTATGAAGTGGTTGAACGCCGTATCACCCGTGATGAATTCTACATTGGTGATGAAGCATTCTTTACCGGTACTGCTGCTGAAGTAACCCCAATTCGTGAATATGATGATCGCGAAATTGGTTCAGGTTCACGTGGCCCAATTACCACACAAATTCAAAAAGCATTCTTTGATGCAGTTCAGGGTAAAGACCCTAAATATGCACATTGGTTGACTTACGTAAAATAAATTGATCGGTTAAGATGAAGAGGCGAAACGAAAGTTTCGCCTTTTTTGTATTTAATAGATATTTTGCAGGTGTTTAATGACATTTGAGTCAGCTATGCGTAGATTTAAACTGCGCATGAAAAAAAGAGTATATAAACTCGATAAAAATCGCTGGCTTTTGAAAAATCAGCCAGATTTACAATATTTTGAAGACAAATTATTGTATTCCATGCCGGAAACTTTGCAGCAGGTAGCACAAGGTAAATCACTGGCGCGTTTTGGTGATGGTGAAATCATCTTAATGGATGGTGATGATATTGATTTCCAGAAAAGTGATCCTGCACTCGCAATGGAACTGGAAAATATTTTAAAAAACCAAGATGAAAAATTGTTGGTGTGTTTGCCGACTATGCTGACAGCTTGCGACGATTATGAAGTCAATTGGTGGCTAAAATTTTGGTATGTACGCTGGAAAGACTTAAAACACAAACTGAGCCTTGAGCATGCGTATGGGCATTCTATGGTGACACGTCCAGATTTTTTCATCATGTATCCAGAACAAGCAGTGCAGGCATGGAAATCAATCTGGCAGAACCGTAAAGCTGTTTTAATTACAGGTGAGGGTTCTAAACTAAATCTAGAACACATGCTATTTGATAATGTTTCAGCGCGCCAAATAATTTATTCGAAAGCGACGAATGCTTATGCTGAGGTAGACCGGATTATTACAGAGGTGCGAAATACTGCTGAGCAAAACAGTTTGATTTTGATTGCTTTAGGCCCTACTGGAACGGTTTTAGCTAAACGTTTTTCCGATATTGGTTATCAAGCATTGGATATTGGTCACATTACTAGTTCATATGATGCGGCTTTTCAGCAACAATCTGTTTGATTAATAGTCAGTTGAATTCGTACCTATGAGAATTTGTCCCTATGCATATTATTTATATTAGTGATGGTAAAGCAGGACACCGTTCGCAAGCAGTCGGTTTATATAAGGCCATGCAGCGCACAAGTAATATTGAAGTGACTTTCCAAGAAATCTCCATTCAGCAATTGCCAATTTTCACACTCTTAAAAGGTATTTTGAGTCATCAATTGGCCTTGTTTGAAAAAAAGCCAGATTATATTTTTGGCGTAGGAAGTCATACACAGTTACGTGTTTTATTGTTGGAGAAAGTTTTTCCATTCGCCAAGACCTTGATTTTGATGAAGCCAAATTTTCCATTTACTTGGTTTGATCATGTCATTATTCCGGAGCATGATGGTGTGCCAGAACAAGGCAATGTGATTTTGACCCAAGGGGCCTTGAATCCGATTGTCAATGAAGGACGGCATCAATTTAACCGAATGCTAATCGCCCTTGGAGGTTCTTCAAAACGTCATCAGTGGAATGAAGAAAAAGTTTTAGATTCAATTCAGCAAATAGTTGATCTTCACCCTAAAGCTGAGATTATTCTGACCACTTCACGACGTACACCGAAAGAATTTTTAGATCATTTGAATGAAAAATCATTTGCATCAAGGCTAAAAATATTTCCGGTTGAAAAGACACCGCAAGGCTGGATTTTTGAAGAAATGCAGAAGGCAGAAGCCGTTTGGGTAACTGAAGATAGTGTTTCGATGATTTTTGAGGCATTAACAGCGGGATGTCGGGTGGGTATCATTGAAATAGACCGTTTGAAATCTGATAGAATTACCCAGCTGTTAGATCAGCTTTTAACCCATGCATTATTGGGTGAAAATAAAGTTAAATTGTTAAATCTACAATTGGATGAAGCGACTCGAGTCGCTCATATTTTATTGAAAACATAGAGTTGTTTTTTCATGAAAATTTTACATATTGCGAATTTTGGCTTTAATAAACAGGGCGCACATTTTTACTGTACAGACCGCAAAATTTCAGCAGGCTTAATTGAAAATGGTCATTTTGTTTATGATTTCAGTTTTCGCGATATGGCGCGCATGGGGACGGTGTTCAAAACCAAAAAACTTGGTGCCAGCTGGGCCAATAAAGAAATTCTAAAAATTGTGGATAATATTGAGCCGGATCTGGTTTTGGTGGGGCATAGTGACCTGATGAGTCCAAATGTGCTCAAAGAAATCAAGCAGCGTTATCCCCAAACCAAAATAGCTTTCTGGTACGTTGACCCTTTATATCTGGAGCAGAAACTCGGCTTTGTTCGTGAATTTTCACCCTATCTGGATGCCATTTTCTGCACCACGGGCGGCGAGTATCTGAAAAAACTCAAGCAGCCGCATTTAAAAGTGGCCTATATGCCGAATGTGGGACACCGAAATGTCGAGCAGTTAAAACAGTTTGAATCAAATAATATTGATAAAGAATTTATTTTCTGTGGCGTGGTGTATAAAGAGCCGGAGCGTGAAAAATTCCTCAAAGATTTGGCTGATACCTTAAAGAATAATCACATCCAATATCAGTATTATGGCTGTTTTGAACAACCCGGCGTGTATGGTAAAGGCTATTATAAAGTCTTGTCTGAATCGCGTATGGGACTGAATTATTCGCGTAAAAATGATGTCACGCTATATAGCTCTGACCGGATTGTGCAGCTTACAGGCAATGGCTTATTAACATTTAGTCCACGCATTCCGGGATTTGAAAAACTCTATACTGATCAGGAAGTGGTTTATTTTGATGACCAGTTTGATTTGGCGGAAAAAATTAAGTTTTACGCAGAGCATCCTGCTGAGGCCAAACGTATGGCAGAGGCGGGTTGGCAAAAAACACGCAATAGTTTTAATGCTCAACGAATTACCCAGTTTATGCTTGAAGTAACTTTTGATCAGCCTTTGTCTGAAGCTTATGAATGGTCACATGAGGTATATGCATAATGTGGTTATTGTATGTAGTGCTGGGTTTAGTCATCTTTGCGGCAGTGTTGTATCTGCTAGGAAATTATACTTTTTGGCTGCCATTTCGTAGCGCTAACCTGCCAAGAATAGTCATGCTGCACCAGGTGACGCCACATGCAGAAGCTTCAGGCATGAATATGCCACCGGCTAAGTTTGAGCAACTGCTGCAGTATTTAGTCAAAAAGCAATCTACCTTTTGTTTTGTCTCGGAACTGGAGCAGTTTCAAGGGCAAAAAAATATCGTGGCATTATCCTTTGATGATGGTTTTTTAGATAATTATCAATATGCCTATCCCTTGCTAAAAAAATACCAGGCTAAGGCGACCATTTTCCTGGCAACACAAATCGAAGGCATTGAAAAACTCAGCCCTGAACAGATTCGTGAAATGTCGGACTCGGGCGTGATTGAGTTTGGTGCGCATACACAGCACCATGTCAATTTGCTAAAACTGTCCGATGAGCAAGCTTTTGCAGAAATGCAGGCCTCTAAACAGGATGTTGAAGCACTAGTCGGACGCTGTTCAAGTTTTGCTTATCCCTTTGGCCGTTTTAATGAAAAGCATCAGCATATGGCCAAAGAAATCGGCTTTAAAAATGCCGTATCTACCCGCAAAAAAATCGAAGCCTATACCGCAGAAAATCAGTTTAATATTCCTCGCGTTAGCACCCACGGGGCAATGAATGCCTTACAAATGCGCATTGCCTTAGCCAAAGGACGTTATAAATTATGAGTATTCCATGTAGTGTTTATATCGTCACTTTAAATTGTGGTGCATGGCTGGAAGACACTTTAAACAGTGTGCGTGATTTTGCTGAAGTGATTATTCTGGATTCTGGCAGCATCGATAACACTTATGCGATTGCCCAGTCATTTCCAAACACGCGCATTTCGCATCAAAACTGGCAAGGTTATGCAGCACAAAAAAGTCTGGCTCTGGCACAGTGTCAACATGATTGGGTGCTGAACCTGGATGGCGATGAAGTATTGTCTCCCGAATTAAAAAATGAAATTGCACAGACTATTCAAACCAACCAAATTGATGCCTTAATCACGCCAATTAATGATGTCTTCTTGGGCGTGCCGAACAGTAAGCACACGAAAAAGCATGCTAAAGTGCGCTTTTTTCGAAAAAGCAAAGGCCAATACGATCTGGAAAATAAGGTTCATGAAAATGTGATTGTGAATGGACAAAGTATCCGTGCTGAAGGCGATATTTATCATTACGGCGAATCCAGTATCTTTGTCAAAATGGAAAAAAACAACCAGTATTCCAATTTGAAAGCCGCTGAAAAATTTCAAAAAGGCAAAAAGCCAAGCCTATTAAAATTGAGTTTGGTCATGCCTGTGACCTTCTTGAAATCCTACTTTATCCGCCGTAGTTGCTTGAATGGCTGGCGTGGTTTTGTGAACAGCATGATCAATGCATTTTATGCTTTTTTGAAAGAAGCCAAGCTGTTTGAACAATATCAAAATGCGTCCAAGAATAAACAGGACAAGACATGAAGATTGTTCAGGTTCTGGCGACCAGTGGTGGTATTGGTGGCCTAGAACAGCATACGTTTAATCTGGTCAATGAAATGTCATTGCAGCATGAGGTGCATATGATTGCGCATCCGTGTTATGCAGAAAAGTTTAATGAACACGTGCATTTTTATCCTGTAGATTTTGCCCGTAGTCGCTGGAATATCTTTTTATTGTGGCAACTGAAATCACACATCCAGCAGATTCAGCCTGATATTGTACATGCTCAAGCAGGTAAGGCAGCTGAACTGGTTTCCCGGATTCGACCATTTTTAGCCCATGTCAAAGTGGTGACGACTGTTCACGGTACGAAAAAGAATAAATCTGCTTATCTGGTTGGAGATGCTGTTATTGCCGTAAGTCAGGCATTAACACAAGGGATTCCTGAGTCTAAAGCACATGTTGTTTATAACGGCGTATATGCGCAGCCCAGCCTGACAGATGCACAAAAGCAGGTTTTGAAAGTAGAAATTGATAAGCAATTTCCTGCTTTGGAGGCAGGGAAAAAAAATGTGATGTGCATTGGCCGTTTAGAGCCCGTCAAAAATATTGCATTATTGATTCAAGCTATGCAGGGTATTGATGCCAATCTTTGGATTGTGGGTGATGGTTCATTGCGTCCAGCACTTGAACAGCAAGTCACTGAACTCAAAATGCAAAACCAGATTGCATTTTTAGGATTTCGAACAGATGCACGTGATCTGGTGCAGTTAGCCGATGTAGTCGTGCTTTCATCCGACCGGGAAGGTTTTCCATTGGTGATGGTGGAGGCGTTGCAGGCCGACAAAGTCATGGCTGCAACGAAGGTCAATGGGGTGGTTGAATGGTTGCCTGAAGCCTATTTGGCTGAGATTGGCGATGTACAAGGATTACAGCATGCCATTCAAAATGCGTTAAATGTACCTGCCCAACAGGATTTTCAACCCTTATTTGCTAAAGCCAAAGCAGAATTAACGGTGGCTGCAATGACCCGGCAAACGCTCAAGATTTATGAACGTTTGCTCAAGGTTTAATTATTGTTTAGCGGATAGACGAATTGCATCCAGTACTACAAAATTATTTTCGGCATTAATGGTGTGGCAGCCATCATCTTCACTATTCCAGTCCGGCAATACCACTTCTAAAAGCTGCTCTTGATAAACTGTTGGGCTAAGTTGAATAATTTCTTTTAGCTCAATATTGCCGCCATAGCGTTTGAGTGAATCTTGGCTTGGCCGAACCAGTTTGTCGTTGTAAATAAAAGGTTTGCCTGCCATACGAAACTGTTGCTGACCTTTACATACCGGGTTTTTCGGATGTTCTTGCCAGTTTGGATTAAGAATATCCTCAGTAAAGAACAGGTCCAAACGGTCACCAAACTTTTTACAGTTTCGACGTGTCGAGGTAAACAGATACCACATGCCTTCATGGTAAAAAGGTGTGCTATCGACGGCTTCAATACCTTCTAAAATATTGGAATGTTTTTCCCATTTTAGTGGAAATTCAACACATTTCCAAAGTTCAACGGTTTTATTGGCACTGGTTTCAGGAACCATATACCAGTCATTTTCGATCTTAAACACGCATGGATAAGACAGGTGATAATCCAGTTTTAAAATGGTCTGGGGTTCTGTATATGACCCGTCTTTAAATACTTCTAAAACTGAGAGAAAACCAATGGGATGAATATCATCGACTTCTTCAAAGAAAATGAAATGACAATCATTTTCCTGTACATAAAAGCAGTCTGCAAAGGTGAATTTTCTAGGGGAATGAATTTCAAATAAATCATGTAATTGCTCTTGGCTTTTTAAGGGCTGATCAAGCCAGCCAAAACGCATATACCAGTGGGAATCAAATTTTTTGGCATGCTGGTTTTGTTGAAATTTATACCATTTTTTTAATATTGTGCGCATCATCAAAGCAAGGAGTATATAAGACTATCTATCCAATTCTACATTAGATATCATTCAATGAGTGTGAAAAGGTATGCTGTAATGAAAATTTTTGTCATAAGTATTGAAGATGAAAAATCCCCCCGGTTAAAGAAATTCTTAGCTCAAGCTTTTTTTGAAAAAGGTCAATTGGACGTGACTAAAATTGGGATTAAAGGGGGCGACCTTTCTGCAAAAGAATATTTTGAATTAGGTGTTAAGGGCCGATCTAAACCACTTTCACCTAGTATGGTGGGCTGTACCCTTTCACATTTAGCCGCATTAAGAGAATTTTTAACCACGGATGAGCAATATGCTTTAGTCATGGAAGATGATGCAATTCTTCCAGATGATTTAACGATTGAAAAATTATCAGCAGAATTAACTTCGCTTAAGTTACCTAGAAATACCTTGTTCAGTATAGGAGGTATTCGTATGAAAGAATGTCAAAAAGTTCGCGGAGATATTTTAGATCAAGAGTTTTTGTCTCAGAAAATTTTAAAGGTATCACCAGATTTTTATCAGCGAATCTGTTATGCAGTTGCCTATATTGTCGATCGGGAAATTGCGCAGACATTAATTGATTATCATCGTCCTTTGCGAGCAGCAGATGACTGGCGATATTTAACTGATTTCAATGAAGCAGCCTCGATTTTAATGACAGCAATTGTTGATCATCCAATAATTGCTGCAGGGGAGCAGAACTCACAGCTTAGTTCAATTGAACAGGAAAGAGTTGAAAGTTCAGATGTACCTATGAGCCGTTTTGGTACAGCTTTACGATATAATATTGCGAAGTTTTTGTACAAAAAATATCCAAAATGAAAAATATTTTTTATCAAGGAGACAATTTTGAAGAAAAATTAGCACTGTTAAAAAAATATAAAAATGCTTTAGTAAATATGGAAGCTAAAGTAATAAGGTTTTTTATATTTAAAAATCTATAAGAGAATCTTTTTTAAATTTTTGTTTAAGTAAATAAGGAGAAATAAGTGCTCGATCTGATCCTATAAGCTTGATAAGCTTTGGCATAATATCTGGTCTTTGCATTAATATAAGTGATTCAATAAAGTAGGTATGAGATTTAGCACCTATATTCTGATAAAGAAAAGCATTTTTATCACAATTGATTAATGAAATACTTGCTTTAGTTTCTCTTAGAACTTTTTGACATGCAACATATGCGATTAAGTATTCAAGTATTCCTATTTTCTGAAAATAGTCAGGATAGTTGGGGATAGTGTTTTTTATTTCCAAGATATAATTTTTTGCTCCTAAATTTAATGCATAAATTAATTCATCTAACCATTTTTTGAAGAAAATATTTCCTTTTTCTGAGGCCAAAAGCCAGTTTTCAATGACTGGATATTCGCGTACAGTAATATTTTCTGCTCTATAATATCCAAATGCAGATGTTTTATTTTTATTACAAATATAAATAATCCAATTTAAATTAGAATAAGTGATGATACTACCATCTAACCATATACCACCATAATGATACAATAGATAGAATCTTATTAAGTCTGAATTTTGCTGAGGAGTGAGATTTTTAAATTCAGTAAAATTCAGATCACAAAAAGATGCAATATTTTGTGAATTTAAGATATTAATCTGATAGGTTGGATTTAATTTTTTTATTTGGTCAAAACATTTTTGAACAATAGGGGGTATTTCTGAGTCCCAATACATCCATATTATTTTAGGTATATTAGTTTCATGTGAATCATTTAGTGGATTTAAAATGATAGGGTCGGCAAAATTGTCTGGATTTAAGTTTTTGAATCTAATATCTTTATAATATCGAAAATTTAATGCCAATAATCGGAATATTTTTTTTGTAGACTTTCTTAAACCCATTCTAGAACCTTTTTGAATCTATATGACATGAAGTTTTTAAGATTAAATATTTTCAAAAACTTAAAAATATTTATTTCTTTTAATTTTAAAATTTCTTTATAAATAAAATATTTAATACCTATCCGGATTACCTTTCAAAACCATATAAATCAAGCCGACAAAAATAAGTAAGGCTCCACCTAAACTACTTACACAAAAATAAAGAATGCGTTCATTGGTATCCATGTTAAATAAGCCATTGGCCAAAATGTAACGCATGAAAAGCCATTGTGCGATAGAGAACACAATCAACATGATGCCACGATTACGAACAGCAGGACGCATAGCCATAGCTTGCTTAACTCAATAATGGAAAAATAGGGCTATTATGCCATTAGCAACCATCAATCTCAATTCATTCCATTTGAGTGTTCTGCTGACCTAATTCAAGATGTGAAGGTAAATACACGCTTAAACGCTATAAGGGTTAACGTTTCCGTAACAATTTCTAAAACGTTTATAAGACCAAATATACTGCTCCGGCATTTTTGTAATCATGAGCTCCATTTCCTGATTTAAGCATTCCACACTTTTTTGCAGATCTTTTGATAAAATCTCAGTGGATAGGGGAACACATTGAACAGCAAAACTGGAGGTATCAGGATTTCTTATACAGCTTAAACCAATTACATTGCACTGAGTTTTATATGCCAATTTAGAAACAATGGTGGCGGATAAGGTATTTTGCTGAAAAAAATGAGCATAAATTCCTCCCGAAGGTTTAGGTAAATGATCGGGAAGAATGACGGTAAGGCCACCTTGCTTTAAGTGTTTGAAGATAGCACGTACACCAGTTTCATCGGCTGGCACCAATACTGCATTGGTCTTTTGACGCGATTCTAAAATATAGCGGTTAATGCCTTTTATCTTATTCGGCTTATACATAATCATTGGCTGAGTATGAGTGCAGAGCCAGGCATTCAAGAGTTCCCAGTTACCAAAATGAGGAACCACCACAATCACACCTTTTTTATTTGCTAGCGCCTCAGTTAAGACATCTTCACCATTGATATTTTTCAGTAAGTTTAAGCTATAACTGGGCGACATACCCCAGCATTTAATGCATTCTACATAGCTTAAGCATTGGCTTCGAATACTGTCATGGAGCAGTTTTGATCTTTGTGCCGCTGTCAATTCTGGATAAGCAAGCTTTAAATTAATACAAGTTATGCGTTTAAAGGATGAATTTCTTATACACAGTAACCATGCTACAAAGCAGGCCAGATTTTGCAAAATGGGTAAAGGTAGCAAGGCTAAAACTTTTAGAATGAAATACATGATTTGTTAGAATAGACTCTTAAGATATGAGGCTGGATTAGAATTTTGGCAAGAGTCTAAAAATCTAAGATAGAACTGATCAAAAAAGAAGAGAGTCTTAACAACAAAATATAAGTAATTAAATCAATTTAATATTGTACACATGGATTCAATTGTTAAACAGGATAGCATATAGCGTTTAAGAAACTATTATCAAAAATCATCAAAATTTTAATCATTGTTTATTCTATTTTTGAAGCAATAAAAAACCCTGCATAAAGCAGGGTTTTTTATTGCTCGCTAAAGAAGAATTAAGCTTCTGCTTTAGTTTCAGCTTTAGGTTTTTCGCGTAAACGAATACCCAAATCACGTAATTGATTGCCTTCAACTGGTGCAGGTGCTTGAGTTAATGGACATTCAGCAGTCTTGGTTTTCGGGAATGCAATCACGTCACGGATTGAAGATGAACCAGTCATCAACATTACAAGACGGTCAAGACCGAATGCCAAACCACCGTGTGGAGGCGCACCAAATTTCAAGGCATTTAACAAGAAGCTGAATTTCTCTTCTGCTTCTTCTTCACCAATGCCTAAAGCTTCAAAGATGGCTTTTTGCATTTCAAGGTTGAAGATACGAAGTGAACCACCACCAATTTCAGTACCGTTCAATACCATATCGTAAGCAACAGAAAGCGCAGCACCTGGATTGTTCTTCACTTCTTCAACGCTTGATTTAGGCAGCGTGAATGGGTGGTGAACAGAAGTCCATTTACCATCATCAGTTTCTTCGAACATAGGGAAGTCAACAACCCAAAGTGGAGCCCACTCGCAAGTCGCCAATTTCATGTCGTGACCGACTTTGATACGTAAAGCACCCATTGCATCATTTACAACTTTGGCTTTGTCCGCACCAAAGAATACGATATCGCCATTTTCAGCACCAACGCGTTTCAACAAATCAAGCACGATTGGCTCGATGAACTTCACGATTGGAGATTGAAGACCTTCGATACCTTTTTCAAGTTCGTTGACTTTGATATAAGCCAAACCTTTCGCGCCATAAATACCCACGAATTTCGTGTATTCATCAATTTGGCTACGTGGCAATGAACCTGCACCCGGTACGCGAAGCGCAACGATACGGCCTTTAGGATCTTTAGCAGGACCTGCGAATACTTTGAACTCAACGTCTTGCATCATGTCTGCAACGTCAACCAGTTTCAAAGGAATACGCATATCCGGTTTGTCAGATGCATAGTCACGCATTGCATCGGCATAAGTCATACGCGGGAATTTGTCGAATTCAACGTTCAGAAGTTCTTTGAACATCTTGATCGTTAATGTTTCCATCAAATCCATAATGTCATCGTCACTCATGAACGATGTTTCAACGTCGATCTGGGTGAATTCAGGCTGACGATCCGCACGTAAGTCTTCATCACGGAAACATTTTGCGATTTGGTAATAACGATCGATACCGCCCACCATCAACAACTGTTTGAACAGCTGTGGAGATTGTGGAAGCGCATAGAAGCTACCGTTAGAAACACGGCTTGGCACTAAATAGTCACGCGCGCCTTCTGGGGTTGCACGAGTCAAAATCGGTGTTTCAACGTCCAAGAAACCATTGTCTTCGAAGTAGTTACGAATAAGGTTAGTCAATTTAGAACGGAAACGTAAACGATCTAGCATCTCTGGACGACGGATGTCCAGGAAACGATATTTCAAACGAATTTCTTCAGAAATATTGGTGTTTTCGTCGTTCAATGGGAAGGGAGGTGTTTCAGAAGCAGCAAGAACTTCGATGTCTTTGGCTAGAACTTCGATTTGACCGCTCACCATGTTGGCATTTTCTGTGCCTTCATAACGACGACGTACACGACCTGTAATTTTTAATACGAATTCAGAACGTGCTTTGTCAGCAGTTGAGAAAGCTTCTGGAGTATCTGGGTCAATAACGACTTGAACAAGACCGTCACGGTCGCGCATGTCAAGGAAGATAACACCACCGTGGTCACGGCGACGGTGTACCCAACCGCATAATGTTACGGTTTGGTCAATTTGGGCTTCGGTTAAAGTACCGCAGTAATGAGTTCGCATCATAGCGTAAAAAATCCAACTATATGGGTTAAGGCAAGCGTATACGTAAACAGCGTACCGCCTTTGAATGTTGAATTATGCCTCTTTGGGCATAATTCAACAAGAACTACCAACCCTACCAGGTAAAAAACTCTCTTTTATTTGTATTCTGGTAGAGCAACATTAGATACCTTATTGAAGCTGAGCAGGGTTGTAATTAAGATGAAATATAGTAGACATGCGAACTTGGCAATAAATAGATAGTCTGTTAAGCCACATATCAAAGTATATATAATCAAGGTAATACCAGCTGTACGAACAGTAGAAGAATATTCATCTTTCTTAATGGTAAAATAATATAGAGGTATTAAGAAAATTAATAGTAATCCTGAAAAACCTAATATCCCATGTGCTGCCAATTCATGAATAAATAAATTATGTGCATGAGGGTGTTCAATATGATTTTTATTATATAAAGCAGTTTTCAGATTTGTATATCCAATCCCTAAGATGGGCTCATTTTTAAATTGAGCAATTGATTCAGTCCACATAGAAATTCTTAGGCCAGTACTAGTATGATAATTTGACTGACTCATCAGATTTGTATCTTGTTGAAAATTGTTGATCCGTTCAGAAATATTTGGGTTGACAATAGATCTCTTGCGAAAGTAAAAAATTGTTTATACTAGTCCCATGAAATATGAAAATTTAACTAGATTTAATGATGGGGAATTTAAACGACTTGTTGGCGTTCCTCGTCCATTATTCTTAAAAATGGTATCAGTGTTACAACACGCTGAACTTGCCAAGAAAAAACCTGGAAGACCTCATTCGTTGTGTTTAGAGGATCAATTGTTGTTAACTTTAAATTACTTACGCTGCTATAGAACTCAAATTGAGTTATCCGCCGACTATAACCTAGCTGAAAGTAATGTGAATCGTACGATTCAGAAAGTTGAAAATGCTCTGATTCAATCACGGATTTTCGCATTGCCTAAAAGGAATCAAAAGTTTAGTGAGGAGGATTATGTAATCGTTGATGTCACTGAGTCACAGATTGAGCGTCCCAAAAAAACAAAGAAAATTCTATAGCGGTAAAAAGAGGAAACATACGCTAAAAACACAGGTCATTTTTAACCCCAAATTAAAGCAAATTGTAAGTATACAGATTGAAGATGGCAGAAAACACGATCTGACGATTGCGCGTAAGTATTTGAAGGAGATGGTCATTTATCCTTGTATCATGGCAGATTTAGCCTATAAAGGATTTCATCAGATTAAGAGTAAGTTACTCATTCCAATCAAGAAACCTAAGAATTTATCATTACCCCAAATAGCAAAACAGATCAACCAAGAAATCAGTCGGCGTAGGATCACAATTGAACATATCAACGGCAAACTTAAACATTTTCGGATATTAACAGAACGCTATAGAAATAGACGGAAACGCTTTGGTCTAAGAATGAATTTAATTGCTGGAATGGTGAATTGGATGCTCTTAAATTAACTTTCGCAAGAGATCTAATAACTATAAGAAATGATATCTGTGTCAAAAAACTTAAAGGAGAAATTCTGATGGAAGAAAAATTCATTCAAAGTAATACATAAAAAAGGAAAGGTGATAAATAAATATTTCTTTATATCAATATCTATTTTTTTATAGAAAATTAATGTAAGAATAGATAAATAAAAAATAGTTTCAGGAAAAAAACTATTACTTCCCCCATGTTTAACTAAATTAAATAAGAATAAGCTATAAATAAAGATTAAAGTAAATAATAAGAATTTTGAAAAATTAAATCCGGAAAGGGAAAAGTGTTTCATAGAAGTAAAAACGTGGAGTTTGGCTTAGATAATTATTATATCGTTAATTGAATAAAAATGTTGATAGATTTTAGTGAAATGTTATATTATAACATTATTCAGAAATCGCAGCTTTGAGCCAGTTCCATGTCTTTTCATAAGAATTTAATTACACTCTCTATTTTTGCAGTCATTGCACCCGCTGTCTTTGCAGAAGAGCAGCGCACAAACCAACAATTAGAAACCATCAAATTACAGGCACATCCCTTAGTGCAGTCTGCTGCAGATTTTGCAGTTGCCGATCAGGTCATTGATCATAAAAAGCTTGCACAAGGTGGAGTGACGATTGGTGACGCTTTGGCGGGTGAACTGGGAGTATCTTCAAATCAGTATGGTTCTAGTTCAAGCCGTCCAGTAATTCGTGGGCAAGATGGGCCACGCGTTAAAATTTTACAACAGGCTTCTGAAACGGCCGATGTCTCAACACTTTCACCAGACCATGCGGTAACGGTTGATCCTATTTTAGCCAAGCAAGTTGAGATTATTCGCGGACCATCTACTTTACTCTATAGCGCAGGCACAGTCGGTGGATTGGTGAATGTTACCGATAATAAGATTCCCACCCAAATGCCTGAAAAAGGTTATGAAGGGCAAGTGGGTTTACGCTACAACTCTGGCAGTGATGAGAAATTAGCCAGTGCGGGGGCAACGGTTGCTTTAACTGATCATGTTGCATTAAGGGTTGAAGGTTCAAAACGTGATGCTAATAGCTATATTGCACCTGATTATTTTCATGATGGTGAAAAAGAGCGTCGTGTAGACAACACCTTTGCCGAAGGTGAAACGGTGAATGTCGGTTTATCCTGGATTCATGACCGTGGTTTTAGCGGTATTTCATATAGTAACCGTCAAGATCAATATGGTTTACCCGGACATAGCCATGAATATGAAGATTGTCATCCGCATGACAATGAACTTTTTTGTGGCGACCATACAGGTCATGTGCTAGACCATGATGGACATGATCATGATGAAGAACATGATCACGCTGCTGGACCTTGGGTCGATCTGAAGACAGAACGTTATGATTTCCGTACCGAACTCAACGATCCTTTTTCAGGTTTTCAAAAGCTTCGTGCCCATGCCAGTTATACCGACTATAAGCATGATGAAATTGAAGAAAATTCAGTCATGACCAATTTTAAAAGTCAGGGTTATGATGCACGCTTAGAACTGGTGCACAATCCTATTGCGAATTGGGAAGGAGTGATCGGCGGTCAATATAATCAGCAAAAGCTGAATATTACTGGCGAAGAGTCTTTATTGGATCCGACCAAAACTCAAAAGTGGAGTCTGTTTGCTTTAGAGCATAAACAGTTTAATGATGTTCACGTTGAACTGGGTGCACGTTTAGATCAGCAAAAAATTCAGATTGATTCAGATAAAAAAGATTTTGATGATTATGGCTTCTCTTATTCAGGTGCCGTGAACTGGGAATTTGCACCGAGCTATAAATTGTCTTTGGTCGGCTCTCATCAAGAACGCCTGCCTTTGGCGCAAGAACTGTATGCCAATGGCAAGCATTTTGCGACCAATACTTTCGAACGTGGCAATGAAAATTTAAGCGCAGAAAAATCCAATAATCTGGAGCTTGGTTTGCATTATGAGCAAGACAAGTTTGATTACCATGTGCATGTTTATCACAACTGGTTTGATAACTACATTTATGCGGCGACTACAGATAAATTTGAAAATTTCCGCCTGGTGGATTACACCCAAGATAAAGCCAAGTTTTATGGAACAGAAGCACAAGCATCTTATGCTTTAACCGATGCCTATAAATTGAGTGTATTTGGTGATTATGTCCGTGGCAAAATTGACAGTGAAAATGCACCACGTGTTCCAGCAGGTCGTCTCGGTACCAAAGTGGATGCAAATTTTGATGATCACTGGTCTGGTTTAGCCGAGTATTACCATGTGTTCAATCAGGACAAGATCACAAGTTATGACCAGGAAACCGATGGCTACAATATGCTGAATCTCGGTGTTTCTTATGCAGGTCAATATGCTAAAAATAACGATTATCGCGTGTATTTCAAAGCCAATAACTTGCTCGATCAGCAAGTCTATTCACATGCTTCATTCTTGTCGAATATTCCGCAAGTTGGACGTAACTTTAGCGTCGGTTTAGAATTTGGTTTCTAGGCAAAAGTTAGCGTAGATAAAATCATTCAAACAGGATTCACAGAAATCCTCTTGAAAAATAAAGCAATAAAACCTAGTCTGATGCCATTGGACTAGGTTTTTTGTTATGCGTATTTTTCAACGAATTCATCAGAAATTGAATTGGTCACGCCGTCGTTATGTCAGCGTGATGATCGGTTTGTTGGCTTTGGGATATCTCTCATCTGCAATTTATCACACCTATAAACCCTTGCCAGAGGGCTTGGATTTTACGGGTAAGTTGCGCCATGCCGAGGTGAAATTTTTAGCAGATCAAACCTATATTGATGCAAGTGGTAAACAACAACAAAATCAGGTCATTTTTAATGAAATGTTAAAAATGATTGATGAAGCGCAAACCACCATTGTGCTGGATATGTTTTTATTCAATAAAGAGGTCGGTGAATCAACGCTTGCGCATCGCACACTGGCGCAACAGTTAACTGATGTCTTAATTTCAAAACGTGGTATACAGCCAAATATTGAAATTAAAGTGATTACTGACCCGATTAATTCTGTTTATGGTGGTGTTGCACCAGAACATTATCGTCAGTTACGTGCAGCCGGTATTGATGTGATTGAAACGGATTTAAGACCGTTACGTGCATCCAATCCATTGTGGTCGGGCTTTTGGTATATCTGTTGTCAGGATGCGGGCAATAATCCTGAAAAAGGCTGGCTCGCCAATCCATTTGGTCCTGAAAAAATCACCTTGCGGAGTTATTTCAATTTATTCAATTTTAGAGCCAATCATCGCAAAACCGTGGTTGTAGATACAGCACAGGGCTGGAAAGCCTTGGTCACTTCTGCAAATCCGCATGATGGCAGTTCACGTCATTCCAACGTGGCTTTGGTGGTTTCAGGCAATACTGCAATTGATGTGTTAAAGACTGAGCAGGCGGTAGGGAGAATGTCCAAAGGTGACATTCCGATGGTGATTGTCGGTGAGTTTGAAGGCGAAAAATCATTGCCGCAAGTTCAAGTACTGACTGAAAAAGCGATTTTTGATGAAACGATCAAACTGATTGAAACAGCCAAGTCACAAGAGCGGATTGATCTGGCGATGTTCTATCTGTCTGAACGTCATATTGTGAAAGCTTTAATAGCAGCTCATGAACGTGGGGTAAAAATTCGTGTCTTACTCGATCCTAATAAAGATGCTTTTGGTCGCCAAAAAAATGGTATTCCCAACCGCCAAGTGGCCTCTGAATTGAATGATGCGGGTGTACCTGTGCGCTGGTGTAATACCCAAGGGGAGCAGTGTCATAGCAAGATGATTGTGAAACGTAATCCACAAAATTCAGAATTGATTTTAGGTTCTGCGAATTTCACCGCCCGTAATATTAAAAATTATAATTTGGAAACCAATTTACGTGTCGTGGGTGCATCTCAAGCGCAAGTCTTTAGTGATGCCAATCAATATTTTGATACCGCCTGGTCCAATCTGGATGGCAAAAATATGAGTGTCGATTACAGTCAATATGCAGATGAGTCGAAACTCAAATATGGCATTTACCGCTTTATGGAGTGGAGTGGGTTGTCTACCTTCTAATGCTCCTCCCTTTTTTAAAGGGAGGTTGGGAGGGATTCATCTCTCCCTATCGGAGCAGTGCTTCTCATCTCTTTGCGAGTTATGGATAAATAAAAAGAGCGCATAAGCGCTCTTTTTATATCAATATTCTATAAAGGATTCGGTGGAATTAATGCATCCAAATCAGCATCTTTCATTTTATCGAGTTCTTTTAAATCAGTTTTAATTTTCCACTGACTTTCGTCTTCAACCGGTTGTGGTAAACGCGCTTCTAACCAGTCACACACCACATCTGGTGGAAAGTCAGGATGATTACATTGAATCACCCACGCCAAAAATTCTTTTGCTTCACCATTCATATAAGGTGGTGGCGAAACAGGTAAGAACTGGGTTGGAAGACGTTCATTCTTTGAAATGTAATTCAGCACATGACCCAATTCCTGAACGGTTTGCCATGCAAGCGGGTGATCGATATTGATCTGAAATTTAAACCACCATGCATGTTGACCATCTGAACCATACGCATCAATCAATGCTTCTTGTACGCTCGGCACTTTGCAAAAGAATTGATGTAGGCGGTCAAAACTTAAATCAGCCACTCTATTTGATCCAGTAACAAAAAAGAATATCTTAGCATAAACATATTCAGCGCCTAGATGCACGAAAGCATGAAGTCACAGCAAAATTTAATTTACAAAACGTTGCATTTGCTGTTTTTTTATCCATTTTTTATCCTAAACTAGGGATTAAAATCAGTTTATAAACTATATGATGTGATCAACATCGTTCGGAGGCTCTGATGAAAGTAGCAATCGTTTATGCTCTTGCTGGCATGGTGCTCTTGGGGGCTTCTGCGACTACGCAAGCGGAAAATAAGTGGTCCAATTATCGCGGTGTGGATACCAGCAAGTATCAGCATCGGTCTAATTATCCCCAAAATAGCTATCCAAAAAATAACTATCCACAGCAGTATCCTGGCTATTCACAACCACAACGTTATCCACAGCAGAGTTATCCACGAAATAGCTATCCATATAATCACTATCCGCAAAATCACCCCAATAACCCACATTATCCATCACGTCCACCCCATGGTGGATATCCACCGATACAAAATGGCATTAGCATTCAATATAGTGCGCCAACGACCATCACTCATAATTCTCAAAGCTATAGCTGGGTAAATGGCGATCCGAATACGGCACGGATTGAAAGTTCAAACCATACCTTAATTACGGATTGGCAACGTTTAGGTTTACCTGCACCGCCGAAAGGGATGTACTGGATTTATGACCATGGGCGCTATGTGTTGGTGCCGAATCGATAAGAATCCCCCTGAATCCCCCTTTTTAAAGGGGGACTTTTTATAAGGAGCTTCTAAGCCAACTCATCATCTTGCGGACGTGGAGTTTTACCTTCGGGTAATGACTTTTCACTATGTTTGTCACGAATGACAGATGGATAAGTCCAAGACGCATAACGCACCACCAAGATTGCAAAAGCCAGAATCAGAATCGAACCGGTAATAATCACCAAGTCCATATCGGCTTTATGGTCGTGCTGGATATCCGAAATGAGGAGGCGAGTGAGTGCTGTAATCGCGATATAAATCAGAAAGCGTACTGGCATGTGATTGGTCTTGAAATAAATACCGACCATGGCGCCCAGTTCAAGATAGATAAATAACAGCAGAATATCGTCAATGGTGGCGAATTGCTTCACTGTAAGTATGTGAAATACGGTATGACCTGCAGACCAGATCACCATACAGCCAATAATAAATAGCGCAATATAATGAAAACTTTCTACAGCGATATTTCCAAAACGGTCGAGGAGGGTTTCAATTTTTTCAACTTTGGCATCAGGTTTTGGCATGTTTTTCCTCCTTTATATTAGATGAGTATTTGTATGAAACTGGTATTAAACAGCATGCAATTTTCATGCACATTAAAAGGCAATAAAATGAATGTTATAAATAATTCAATGGGCTGTATTTTTTTTATACGGAATTGATATATTGTATGAAGGGTTATTTCATTGATCAGGGAAAAGAAAATGTTAGAAACAATTCAAACAAAAATTAATAGTTTACAAAATGGTAAAAAACTCATTTTAGGTTCGGGTGTTAAGGGAGATGAAATGCAGAAGCTGATTGCCTTATGTGAAAATTTGCAATCCGAGGGCGTGATTAAAATTGTGAAAATTCATCAAGACGCACAAAGCAGCAAAAAAATCTCAGATTCCATTATGGTTGAAAAAATCTAATTCATTTTAGATATAAAAAAACGCCTGATAATGCAGGCGTTTTTTTATATCTGATTTAAATTAAGATTGATTAGTAAAGTAATCTTCACTGAAGTTCATAATTACTTCTGGACCTGCTTTTACTTTGGTAATGCGGAGTGCAAGTTCAGGCAAAATGCGTTGTACGAAGTATTGAGCAAGTGCTACCTTGTTTTGATAGAATTCGCCATCTTTTGCTTTCGCTGCATTGGCAATTTTTGCGAACATATACGAGAAGCTTAAAAGACCTACGACATGTAGGTAATCTACAGCAGCAGAGTTCGAGAATTCAACATTCTCACGGGCAGCTTCAATCACGTATTGCGTCACTGATTCAACTTCAGTTGCTGCATCTAAGGTGGCATCTTTAATGAAGTTCAGGTCAGCATCTAGGCTGTTAGCGAAGTCACGAATCTCCTGGATATATTCAGCAATGAATTCACCCTTACATTTAATGGTTTTACGACCAATTAAATCTTGAGACTGAACGCCGTTGGTACCTTCGTAAATTTGTGCAATACGTAAGTCACGTACGCATTGTTCCATACCCCATTCACGAATAAAACCATGCCCGCCAAACACCATTTGCGCATCAATCACTGCATCAAAAGCAGTATCGGTTAAATACGCTTTTGCAATTGGTGTAAGCAGGGCAACACGGTTATTGGCAGCTTCCACTGCTTCAGGATCGGTAGAGAACTTGGTGATATCCAGTTGTTGACCCACATAAACTGCAAAAGCACGCGATGCTTCATTGTTTGCACGGGCATTGAGCAACATGCGACGTACATCACCATGTACCAGAATGCTGTCTGCTGCTTTGGCTGGAGATTGAATACCAGAAGCGCTACGACCTTGAATACGGTCAGTCGCATATTGCGCTGCATTTTGGTAGGCAAATTCAGAGGCACCTAGGCCTTGAATACCCATCGACAGGCGTTCGTAGTTCATCATCACGAACATTGCTGCTAAGCCTTCGTTTTCTTTACCCACAAGGTAACCTTTGGCACCGTCAAAGTTCATTACACAAGTTGCAGAGGCTTTAATCCCCATTTTGTGTTCAATTGAACCCGGACCTGCCGCATTGCGTTCACCAAGTGAACCATCTTCATTGACCATGAATTTAGGCACGATGAACAATGAAATCCCGCGTGAACCTGCAGGTGCATCAGGAGTTTTCGCAAGGACTAGGTGAATGATGTTTTCTGCTAAGTCATGGTCACCGCCAGTAATAAAGATTTTAGTACCAGTGATGTTATAAGTGCCATCTTCGTTACGTTCAGCTTTGGTTTTAATAATGCCTAAATCTGTACCTGCATGGGGTTCAGTCAAGCACATGGTGCCTGACCATTCGCCAGAGTAAATTTTAGGTAAATAGGTTTCTTTTTGCTCTTGAGATGCGTAACTGTTTAACGCCATACCAGCACCCACAGAAAGAAGCGGGTAGAGCAGGAACGATGGATTAGTTGCGAATAGCATTTCATCTGCAAGTACAGTCAGCATTTTTGGCATGCCTTGACCGCCCCATTCTTCGTCTGCACCCAGACCAATCCAACCACCCTCAGCGTATTGTTTGAATGCTTCTTTAAAGCCTGCAGGCGTGGTCACCTTGCCATTTTCAATTTTAGCGCCTTCTTCATCACCGGTACGGTTAATCGGTAAAGTGACGTTTTGTGCAAATTTCGCCATTTCTTCAAGAATGGCTTCAGCCGTTGCAGCATCTACATGGGCAAGATTTTCATTGGCTTGCCAGAATTGCTCTGCATTAAAAACATCATTCAGGATGAATTTCATATCTGCAAGCGGTGCATTATAAATTGGCATAAGGTGTTACCTGTTTATTGTTTGAGTCAGTTCGGTTTTAGTTGAGTCTAAGCGATGAAGAATAGTGTTGTTAGACGACTAAAGATTAATTTTTGCATCTTTTATAAAGAAAAAGGACTGTCAAATCAATGACCGTCCTTCTCCTGTTCATCAAGTTAAAACTTTATGAAAATTAAAATGCGAAGTGTTCAGCATCTAAAGCAAGTAATGGTTCTACACCACCTGCAATCACGTCTACGTGTGAACGTACGCGTGGAAGGATTTTCTTGAAGTAGAAACGTGCTGTGGTTACTTTGGCGTTGTAGAAGTCAACTTCTGTCGTACCTGCAGCAAGTGTTTCTTGAGCGAGAAGCGCCATACGTGCCCATAAGTAAGCAAGGGTGACATAACCAGAGAAGTACAGGTAGTCAACCGCAGCTGCACCGACTTCATCCGGGTTTTGCATCGCACGCATACCAATCTGCATGGTCAAATCACCCCACTCTTTATTAAGCGCAGCAAGTGGTTCAACAAATTCTTTCATTGCAGCATTGTCTTTGTTGGCTTCAACAAATTTGTGGATGATCTTGGTGAAGTCTTTCAACATTGCACCTTGAGTGCCCAAAACTTTACGGCCTAACAAGTCAAGCGCTTGAATTTCAGTGGTACCTTCGTAAAGACACGCAATACGTGTATCACGAACAATCTGTTCCATGCCGTGTTCAGAAATAAAGCCATGACCGCCGAACACTTGAACACCGTGTTTCGCAGATTCAGAACCCGTTTCAGTCAAGAATGCTTTTGCGATCGGAGTAAGAAGAGACAACATGTTGTCCGCAGATTTGCGTTCTTCTTCAGTTGTACCGTGTTCAACCACGTCAGCATATTGAGCCAACAGGTAAACCAGCGCACGACCACTTTCTGCATATGCTTTTTGCGTTAAAAGCATGTTACGCACAGCAGGGTGAACAATAATCGGATCTGCTTCTTTTTCTGGCGCTTTAACACCTGAAAGTGAACGCATCGCTAAACGATCTTTGGCATAGGCAAGTGCACCTTGAAAAGACGCTTCAGAAGCGGCAAGACCTTGTACAGCAGTACCAATACGTGCAGTGTTCATAAATGTGAACATGCAGTTTAGACCACGGTTTTCAGGACCAATCAAGAAGCCTTGAGCTTTATCGAAGTTGATCACGCAAGTTGCGTTACCATGGATCCCCATTTTGTGTTCGATTGAACCACAACGTACTGCATTACGTTCACCCAGTGAACCGTCCGCATTTACATTGAATTTAGGGACGATGAACAACGAGATCCCTTTAGTGCCTTTAGGTGCGCCAGGAAGGCGAGCAAGAACGATATGGACGATGTTATCCGCCATGTCGTGTTCACCAGCAGAGATAAAGATTTTCTCGCCAGAGATTGCAAAGCTGCCATCAGCATTCGGTTCAGCTTTGGTACGGATGATACCCAAGTCAGAACCTGCATGAGATTCAGTCAAGCACATGGTACCTGTCCATTCACCTGAAACAAGTTTAGGCAGGTAAGTGTCTTTTTGTTCTTGAGAACCGTGGTGTTCCAAAGTACGCACCGCACCATGAGAAAGACCAGGGTACATGCCCCAAGACCAGTTTGCAGTACCGACCATTTCAGAAATGGTAATACCTAAAGAATTTGGTAAAGCTTGACCGCCATATTGTTCATCAGCAGATAACGATGGGAAGCCAAGTTCGATATATTTTTTGTATGCTTCTTTAAAACCGGTAGGCGTTGTTACAACACCGTCATTCCAAGTACAACCTTCACGGTCGCCCACTTGGTTAAGAGGAGAAAGTTCATTTTCACAGAAGTCAGCAGCCGCTTCTAAATATTGATCAACCAACTCACGGCTTACGGTTTCTTGAAATGCAGGAAGTTTTGCATAATGTTGTTCAGCATTTAATAGTTCATGTAGAACGAATTGCATCTCACGTAAGGGCGCTTTGTATTGTGGCATATCGTTTTCCTCAATACTGGTTTAACCAGCTTATAATCCTAATAAACATTGAAACGTGCCTTCTATGACACGTATTTCTATGGCTTAATCGTGCAACATCTTCCTACTTGGTACAAGCGTTTGCATGCGTTTTCTTGGTGACTGTAAAGTCAAAGATTTCTAGCTTGAAATTGCTAAGTATATTGAGTGTAAATGCTTTTATGATTTATTTAGTGGCATAAATAGTCAAATCGCCAATTTTTTAATCAGCAATAAAAAAGGCGCAGAGTTGCGCCTTTTTAACTTTGGTTAAATTTTTACGATGCAGGTTTTGCTGCTACAGGCGCCATCGGGGCTTTAGGTTGGAAGCGAACTTCACATTTACCATTCATGCTCTGGGTGCCGACTTTGACCTGTACCGCAGTACCATTGACTTTGCCTTGACAGGCTTTGAACATGGCTTGCTGATGCGCTTGATGTTGAGCCAAGCGCTGATCATATTGTTTGGTCAGTTCTGCGCGTTTTGCATCAGTCAGGGGTTCATGGTATTGCATCATAGGCATACCTTTCATTTCCCCCTGCATGGTACGATGTTCGCGCCACATTTTCTTCATCTCTGCACGATCAGGAGTGAAGATCATCACGCAAGTCCCATTAATGGTTTTTTCACCCGCCTTGATTTGTACCGCAGAACCAACGGCTTTACTCTCACAGGCTGTTTTCATGCTTCTCATCATTTGCTGGCGTTCGGCTCGGGCTTGCTGGAACTGCTCACGCTGTTCGGGTGTCATGTTGCGCTCATGCTTTTGATGATGATCGTGCATCATGCGAGCGTGGTGGCCGTCTTTGTCTTGAACTGTGTTGGTCGATTGGCAAGCTGTCAAAGCGCCTATGCTGAGAACACTTGCACTCACTAAAGCCATTTTTGTCATGGAATTCATTGTTTTTATCTCCGATGAAAAATAGTATCAATTTATTGAGTTAAGATTAAACAATAATGATGAAGAAACAATGAAGAGTTTTTTCAGACAGTGTTGGTTACAATAATAAATTGAGAAAAAAATATTGAGATTTTGCTTTTGAATATTCGCCGTGTTCCCATCGCCTTACGTCTGTTTTTGACCGTATTACTCACCACTTTAGTGATTACGACTGTCAGCCTAGGTGTATTGCATTGGACCATGCAAAAGAACTTCGCCAGATATGTGGCAGATGTTGAAATGCAGAAGCTGGATCATGTCATCAGCAATTTGGCGGGGGTGTATACGGTTTATCATGATTGGGGGAATGCCATTCAGGCTCAAATCCTGCAAATTGAAGGCACTGCAGCTCCCGACGATTATGACAGGTTGTCACGCTGGTGGTTACGTCGTCAATATGATATTGCCTTGCAGCAGCGTTATTTTCAGGAAAATAGCTTACTTAGTGTCTCCCCCAGTTTGAACCCGGCAGAACAAGGCAAACCGGTGGTTGATGCAGAAGAACTTCGCTTGATGGAACAGAACTTACCTTCTGAATATCAGCCTTTTGAAGGACTTAAATTTCCTTTAAGTGCCAATCAAAATATATTTCGTACGGATAAAAAAGCGGATGGTGCGCAAGCAGATTCAACCCAAAATCAAGGCAAAAAAAAGCAGTTTATTTCCATGCCTGACCGCTTGGGCTTAAGTTCACGACTTTCACTATATGATGCCAACAAACAGTTTGTGGTCGGTGAGCCATCCGACATTCCAGTGTCGTATCGCCCGATTATGGTGAATGATAAAATTGTCGGCTATTTAGGTTTAAAACCGGTACTGGATAAAGATGATGCATTAAGTATTAATTTCTTTAGTAACCAAAAACGCTATTTACTGCTGATTTATGGCTTAACTTTTTTAACCAGTTTAATTGCCGCTTTATTGTTGGCGACCTATTTCAAGAAGCCGATTCAACGCTTGTTAAATGCGACACGTGAACTGACCAAAGGACATTATCAGCATCAGGTGAAAATTAACCGTAACGATGAGTTGGGTGATTTATCCAATGAGATTAATCAATTGGCAGTGATTTTAGATCAACATGAACAATCACGCCGTCAGTGGGTGGCAGATACTTCACATGAATTAAAAACACCATTGGCAGTACTGCAAGCGCAAATTGAAGCGATGCAGGACGGCATTCGTAAACCGACGCCGGAACATTTTGAATCGATGCTTCGTCAAGTCACCAGCTTGAAAAAACTGACTCAGGATTTGGCAGATTTAGCCCAAGCTGAAGCACAGCAGCTAACCTGCTATTTAGCCGATGTAAATCCTTGGGATGTGGTATTACAGGAAGTTGAAAACTTCAAACCCAAGTTTGCCCAAGCGGATTTATCGATTTCAGTGCAAGGCAAAGGTGCGAATTTACAATTAGATATAGATCGTTTTAAACAAATTATGGTCAACTTGCTTGGCAACAGTATTCGCTATACTGAAGCGGGTGGAGAGGTTCGCATTCATACCGAGCAATCGGCTACGCATTGGAGTGTGATTGTTGATGATAGTCCACTCGGATTGAGTGATGAACAATTGGCACGGTTAGGCGAGCGTTTCTATCGTGTTGATGATTCACGAACACGCAGTACCGGTGGTACAGGTTTAGGTTTGGCATTATCTGGTAAAATTGCGCAGGCATTGGGTGGAAAATTGAGTTTTGAACATTCTCCATTAGGTGGTTTGCGTTGCAAACTGACTTTTCCAAAACAGTTAAACAAATAAAGGGATGAGATTCATGAAACATGTCATGCTGGTTGAAGATGAAGTGGAACTTGCACAATTGGTGCGAGACTATCTGGAAGCTGCGGGTTTTGAAGTCAGTATGTTTCATGATGGTCAAGAAGCCTATGACAGCTTTATTCAGCGTAAACCAAGTTTGATGATTTTGGACTTAATGGTTCCACGTATGGATGGTTTAACCATTTGCCGTAAAGTGCGTGAACAGTCTGATTTGCCTATTATTATGGTGACTGCACGTACTGAAGAAATTGACCGTGTCTTGGGTTTAAACATGGGTGCAGATGACTATATTTGTAAGCCTTTTAGCCCGAAAGAACTGGTGGCGCGTGTACAAGCAGTTTTACGTCGCTTGGACCGTCATGCAGAACCTGAACAGAACAGCTTGTTCCGTATGGATAAAGCACAGCAACGGATTTGGTATCAACAAAAAACCTTGAATTTGACGCCAACTGAATTCCGTTTATTAGAGTTGTTCCTGGAGCATGTGGGGCAAGTCTATTCACGTGCGCAATTACTGGATCATATTAACCCTGACAGTTTTGATGTGGCGGACCGTGTGATAGACAGCCATATTAAAAACCTGCGCCGTAAGATTTCGGATGCTGCTGAAACCGGCAACCGTCATGAGTGGATTCAGGCGGTGTATGGTGTCGGTTACCGTTTTGAATATCCTGAAGATTAAGCTTTATATTCTTAATCAAAAAAACTCCCAATTGGGAGTTTTTTATTGCAGAGTTAAAAGTTTAAGAAGAACAACTCACCATCACTTCAGGTACATCACTTGGTAATGGGGCTAAATCTTCAACTTGTTCTAAATCTGGCTGTTTGGTAAATGGTTGGCTGAGCAGTTTAAACAGCCGATCCACTTCGGAAAAATTATCCTGCTCAGCCAGCTCAATCGCTTTCTGAGCCATGTGATTACGTAAAATATACTGCGGATTGGCTTTGGTCATTTCAGCATCCAATTCATCGTTATCCTGATGTGCCCGAATATTTTCATATTGAGTCAAGAAACTTTCAAACTGGCGACGGTCCAGACAGTCATCTTTAATTACTTCAAACTGTTTGTTCTGAAGTCGAATAAAGCTTTGGGTATGGTCCAGTTGCTCGGTTTGCAGAATTCTTAAGAAAGCCATGCCGCAATCAAAACTGTCTTTATGGAAACTTGGCAAGCCCATTTTCTGGTTTAAACCATGTTTGTAGTGCTCTAAGAATGTTGGCTCATAGTGCTCTAAACATGCTACCAAATCCTGTTTCCATTGCTCTTTATCATAGTCTGTAGGGCAGAGTGGAACTAGGTTGTTTAACCATTGCCACAAATTCCAGTGCCCAATACTTGGCTGCTGCTGATAGGTATAACGACCCTGATAATCCGAGTGGTTGTTGAGCCAGTTCGGACGGAAGCGTTCCATAAAGCCATAAGGACCAAAGTCGAGGGTTGAACCGGTAATATTCAGGTTGTCGGTATTCATCACCCCGTGGGCAAAACCGACCAGCTGCCATTTGGCAATCATCACTGCGGTGCGCTGAATCACCTTTGTGGCAAAAGCCAAAACAGGCTGTTCAGCATCCAGACATTCGGGATAATGCCATTCAATGCACTTTTGGGTAAATTCAGTTAGTAATTCAGGTTGATATTGATTGATCCATTCAAAATGACCCAAGCGAATATGGCAGTCTGAAGTGCGCAGCATCATTGCGCCCGGTTCCATTTTTTCGCGTTGTATGCCTTGGGTCGAAGAAGTAAAACCAACAGCATTACTTGAGGCAATGCCCAAAGCATTCAGTGCATGACCTGCTAAATATTCACGAATCACGGAACGTAATACCGCACGACCATCACCCATACGAGAGTAGGGCGTTAAACCAGCGCCTTTTAAATGCAGGTCGATGGTTTGATTATTTTGATCCAGGATTTGTGCAATCAGTAAGCCACGACCATCACCGAGTTGTCCTGCCCATTGTCCAAACTGATGTCCTGCATAGACCATCGCTAGCGGTTCAAACTGGTCAAAGGTTTTTTGTCCACTACAGATTTCAACCCATTGAGCTTTGTCTTGTTCTGACCACTGTAACTCATTGGACAGTGCTTCATTAAAATGACCTGCTTTGGCGCCTTTTAAGGGAACTGGCATTTGATGATGATAAAGCTTGCGATTGAGCGAAGGATAACGAGGATTAAATTGCATAGGACAATCTAAAAATGGGAGGAGATGCGCTCACTATAACAAATTTGAACGACCAAAATTGATAAAGCCCCAATAATGGGGCTTTATCAATAGAATCTGGTTTTATTCAGAAACCGGATTCTTTTTGATACTACGCATTAAAATTTTCAAGCTATTGCGATGATGCGCAAGACGCTGTTCAACCAGTTGGAAATCCACTTTAAGTTTGCTGTCCATTTGATGGATTTTTTCAGCAACAGAAGCTTTTTTCGCTTGAATCTCTTGTTCTTTCAGTGTGGCCCAATCATTTAAAGTTTGGGTAAATGCTTCATATTCTTGAGCAATACGCAGTTTAGCTGCCGCCATATCTTCATTGACATTATGACCATAAACCGCCAAATCCTGTTCGGCATATTTAAAGCGCATTGCCAATTCTGCTTTTTTAATATTAAAGCTTGGAATACGACGTAAATTTTTAGCCAAACCTACTTTTGAACATGACCAGATCAGCCATTTAGTAGGATCGTACTGCCACCATTTCACGCCATTACGGTAATCGTATTGGAAAATGTGGTGGTAGTTGTGATAACCCTCACCCCAAGTGGCAATGGCTAAAACAAAATTGTCACGAGCGGTATTTTCGTCGGTATAAGGACGTTTTCCCCACATATGACAAAGTGAGTTAATGAAGAAGGTGACATGATGGCTCAAGATCAGACGGAGTAAACCACCCAATAACAATACGCCCCACATATCGCCAACTGCCCAACCCACAGTAGTGAGAATCACGGTATGTACGGCAATCACCAAGGGAATGTAATATTTGTCTTGGAACATCACCACTTTGTCATTTAACAAATCTGGTGCATTTTTATAATTCGCTTCTGCTGCCGGATAGTTACGAAGCATCCATCCAATATGCGCATACCAAAAGCCATTATTAATTGAATATGGGTCTTGTTCGACATCATCGACATGGCGGTGATGGGTACGGTGACCTGAAGCCCAGAACAAAATACTATTTTGAACGGCAAAAGTACCCATAAGCATTAAAATAATTTTTAATGGTAAAGTTGCTTCGTAAGCACGATGTGCCCATAAGCGGTGATAACCCGCAGTAATCCCTAAACTACTCACACCGAGTAGTACAAATAAGCTGATCCATGCGCCTAAGCTAAAATCATGATGATAAGCATATAAAGGGATAGCGATTACAGCCACAATCGGTAAAAAAACCAACGCGAATACTGCAATCCAGTTAATTGGGGCTTTGGGTAGGGGAGCATTCATCTCCAACAGCACTCCTAGAACCTTTTAAAAGGTAAAGGTAAGGTATAAATGAATTCTTAATTCAATACGGTTTATAAGGATTAAGACTTTCTCAATATTAGCATGAGCAAATAAAGCTGCACTAGCATTATTCTACAGATGTATTGTACTAAACAGTAACAGAATACCGGGTGGACGTGATTGATTTTATCGAAGGTCGAGGCAGCTTCCGGCAACAGCAACGATGTAGATCATTTTTGAGTGAATAAATAGCAGATTTAGTCACAGAAATGGGGTCGAAAAATTTATTTTAAAGTTGTTCGAGCATCATTTTCGGGAAATCGGTAATCAATCCATCTATCCCCAAACTTTGCAGATGCTTGGCGCGTTCAACATTATTGACCGTCCAGACACTGATTTGTAAATGGGCTTGTTGGGTGGCTTGAATCATCTCATCAGTTGCCAGTTGATTCATCCAGCCAATTTGGCAACAACCGAGTTCTATAGCTTGTTCAATCGCTTTATGTTTGATGTCATCTTCAACCAGTAAGCCGCGTTTAAATATCGAGTATTGCTGTTTTAAAGCCTGATGGATTTTTAAATCGAAACTAGTGATCACGGCAGTTTGTTCAAAACCGTGTAATTGTTTTTGTAATTCTAAAACCAGTTTTTCAGCTTCAGCCATTGTTGCAACAGCTTTAACTTCAACTTCAATATGCTCAAAGTCCTGCATTATTTTAAGGGATTGTTGCAGGGTAGGGGTAACTTCAAAGTTTTTCCATTCCATCCAGATATGCGCCTGATTATAAGCTTCAAGCTGGTGACTGTTTAGGTCATAGAGTGCTTGATCTGTACCGGTGGTTCTTAAGAAGTTGTCATCGTGCATGATGATCAGTTCATTATCTTTAAGCTGACGAACATCAAATTCGACTGCACGGATGCCCAAGTCATGAATGTATTGAAAGCCGCCTAGGGTATTTTCCGGGGCTTCACCACGTGCACCGCGATGTCCGATGATTCTCATGTGTATCTCTAAGACAATTTATGAAAGTTATTTTACTTCAAATTTTAAATATGGATTTATCAATTTATTTAAGGAATATTGTCACTACAGCGTCTTTTCATTTGAATTATATCTTGAAAATTAACTTTCGGTTCGACCTACTTTTGTTTCGGCAAAAGTAGGCAAAACCATTGTCATCTGCAAAACTCGTCAAAAACCGTAATTTTTTTAAGTTTTTCGCAAAAACATTAGACTTTGAATATAGTCCTGCCTCGAACAGTTGCAGATGACGTGGTCGAGTATCAAATAGCAGATTTAAATTTTAATTTTTTCAAATCGTCTCATTAATATTTTTTTGCCACAGTACTTCAGATCCGCCTTCAGCACGCTGCAAAGTACGCGATGCAACAAATAACCAGTCAGAAAGACGGTTTAAGAGTTGCAATGACGTTGCCTGAATATTTTGATCACGAGTATGTACCGTCATCAGGCTGCGCTCAGCACGGCGGCATACTGAACGTGCTTGATGTGCATAACTGCAAGCTAAAGTTCCGGCCGGTAAAATGAAGTCTTTCAGCATTGGCAAAACTTCATTCATCCGGTCGATTTCATTTTCCAGAAATTCAACTGAAACCGGTAAGACCATGTTGTAGTTAGGAATGCAGACTTCACCGCCAAGGTCGAATAACCAATGTTGAATCAGGCTTAAAGATTTATCCCAAGGGGCTTTATCCTCAATGCTACTGACTGCAATTTGTGAACGTAAAATACCGATACAAGAATTCAGCTCATCGACATCCCCTAAAGCGGCAATGCGCAAATCATCTTTGGCAACACGAGAACCGTCTCCCAGTCCGGTTGTACCAGAGTCGCCTGTGCGGGTATAGATTTTACTTAAACGGTGGCCCATATTTTTTCCTTGGATTTTCCTAAAACTAAATGCAATAAAAAAGGATAATGTCTAAGGACATTATCCTTAAGTTTTAAGCAGAGTACATTAGTATTTGAATGTTACACCTGCGGAAGCTAGACGACCGCTGTTTACATACCAACCATCACCAAAGTTATCTGCGATTTTGTAATCAACATCTCCGATATTTTGGATATTACTAAATACCTTAATATTAGGATTAATGTTCCAGTACATATTTAAATCAACAGTAGCATAGCCAGGAGCCTTAACTTTATTTGCATTGTCAGCATAAATATCTGAGCGTGTAATTAAAGACGCGCTCACCCCATAAGAGGCATTTTCTATACCCGTAGATAAAGTAAAGGTTTGTTTTGGTCGGTATGCAATATTATTGTTGGTTTTTTTGTTTTTTGAATCTGCATAAGCATATTCTGTAGTGAAAAATAAGTCTTGATTTTTCCATTTGAAACCAAGCTCACCGCCATTTACCTCAGATTTGTCTAAGTTGGTAAAGCTACTCTTATTTTGACCAAGATAGTCAGTAACAATGAGGTTTTTGATATTAGTATGGTATGTAGATAAATAAGCCGTTAGATGATTATTTATTTTTTGATCCAAACCAATTTCATAAGAAATACTTTTTTCTGGTTTTAAGTCAGGATTACCATAAGTAGGATAAGAGCCTTCAACAAAATAATAGAGTTCTGTCAAAGAGGGCGTTTTAAATGCAGAACCGATATTTGCATAAATACTTGTTGTTGGTAAAACTTGGTAGCGAATAGCACCTTGCCCAACTGTATGAGTTCCAAACAACTCATTATCTTCAGTACGAATACCAACTTGTGTATTTAATTTTTCAGATTTATGTTGGTGTTGTAAATAATAACCAACAGAATCGATATTTTGTTTGGTGTTTTTTATAGAGTTACTTTTAAAGTCAGATTTAAGATAAGTGCTACCTAACAAAATGTTTTGCTGTGGTGTCAATGACCATCTTAGGTTTAAATCACCTTCATTATTTTCTGTATCAAAGTGATCAGGTTCACTATCTTTAACATTTTGATTATCTACAAAGTTTGAAAACCGTGCTGAAAGTGTCAAATCATCATGAAGATCATATTCAATATTTGAGTTGATTAAACGATTTTCAAAAAAACGTTTAGCATGGTTTTGGCGTGTTTTCCAATCATAGAATTGGTTACCTCCTTCATTTTCACTAATTGAAATATTTGCTTTTAATGCATCTTTATTGTCATATCCAACTTTTGCACTATATCCTTTTTGATTATAACTCGCTTTTTGGTTTTTGTTCTGATGGTCGAGGATTCTTGTTCCATCTGTTTCTAAGCGTTGACCTCTAATTTGGGCATAAAAATTATCTTGTACTAAATCAGCACCTGCAATAGTTTTATATGTTTTGTTTTCTGCATAAATACCAGTAATAAATCCAGAATTTTTTGATGGGGTAGTTGTTATCATTTGTACAACACCACCAATGGCATCAGTACCATATTGTACCGATGCAGGACCTTTTAGGATCTCAATTTGTTTGATATCTGAAGTATCAATAAAAGTTGGGAAAAGAGCACTAAAGTGGTTTTGACTATTTAAACGAGCACCATCTTTAAGAACAAGAGTATGGTTGGATTTTGTACCACGAATTGAAATATCGGTTGTTTGTCCCAAACCACCATATTGTTTCATAAAAATACTAGGGTCTTTTTGTACTTCATCTGACAAATTGAAAATAGGGTTGCGCTCAATACTATTTTGATCAATAACAGAAATACGCGCAGGCACATCCTTAATTTTTTCTTCAGTACGAGAAGCAGTAACCACTAAGGTTTCTAAAGTAGCATTTACAGTAGCTTCGGAAGTCTGTTGTGCATAAGCTGTGGTAGAAAAACCCATTGCAATAGCAATTGCGCCCACTAGAGCAGTAGGTTGAAAAAGTGTAGACATGTTTTACGCTCCATACATTCACCCCCCGTGAATGATTGAGTTTAAGGGTGCAACAAGCAGGTATCCGGACTTAAATGTGCATGCATTTAGATGCTACATATCCACCTTCCCACATTAACATGCAGTGGTGTAAATCAGCTGATTTATAAAGATATGCTTTTCATTTTACCGTTGCGGGGGCAGTGTCGGATTTGCACCAACTTCCCTAAAGCCTGAGCTTAGACTCGTTACAATTGCGCGCAGTATAAGGTTTGTGTATGCATTAGACAATCTATGTCAATATTATTCCGGATGAACTTTACTCAAGCTTTTAAAATTGCATTACAATGATTCGCCCCTATATTTATAGACTGACTATGAATCGGGCAAAGATTAAGCCAAAAAATTAGAGCGAAGTGTATGCGAACCCGTGCCAAAATTTGCGGAATCACACGAATAGAAGATATACATTCTGCTGTGAATGCAGGGGCAGATGCGATTGGATTTGTATTCTATGCACCCAGTCCAAGAAGTGTGACCAAAGAGCAAGCGAAAGAACTGATTCAGCATGTACCTGCCTATGTACAAATCGTGGGTTTATTCGTGAATGCAACAGCTGATGAAGTTGCTCAAGTGCTTGATGTTGTACCCTTGGATATGCTGCAATTTCATGGGGATGAAACACCTGAACAATGTCAGCAGATTTCGAATCAGGTCGGTCGCCGCTGGTACAAAGCCATACAGGTGAAACCGGGTTTAGACATTCAAGCTGAAATTCAAAAATATCAGGATGCAGGCGCAAGTGCTGTTCTGTTAGATGCTTGGCATCCTGATTTAAAAGGTGGCACCGGGCATAGCTTTGACTGGACCACTTTTCCAAAATTAAATATTCCGCTTATCTTGGCAGGGGGCTTAAACCCTGACAATATTGAGCAGGCAATTCTCACCACACAAGCCTATGCTGTGGATGTGAGCGGCGGCGTCGAGTCCGCAAAAGGTATAAAAGACCAACAACTCATCGAACGCTTTATGCAAGGAGTCCTACGTGGATCAGCAAAATAATGTGATTGACTATACCCAATTCCCTGATGCAAAAGGGCATTTCGGTATCCATGGCGGGCGTTTTGTGTCAGAAACTCTGATGGCGGCTTTACAAGACTTGGAAAAGCTTTATTCCCGCATGAAAAATGACGAACAGTTTCTGGCAGAATTCGACCGTGATCTTGCCTACTATGTAGGTCGTCCTAGTCCTTTATATTATGCTGAACGATGGTCTAAAGAGTTGGGTGGTGCGCAAATTTACTTAAAACGCGAAGACTTGAACCATACCGGCTCACATAAAATCAACAACACCATTGGTCAGGCACTGCTGGCTAAACTTTCCGGTAAAAAACGTATTATTGCGGAAACTGGTGCCGGTCAGCACGGCGTTGCAACGGCGACGATTGCTGCACGTTTAGGTCTGGAATGTGTAGTGTATATGGGTGCTGAAGACGTGAAACGTCAGGCCATGAACGTGTACCGTATGCGTTTGCTTGGTGCCAAAGTGGTTCCGGTAGAAAGTGGCTCGAAAACCCTGAAAGATGCATTAAATGAAGCAATGCGTGACTGGGTGACTAATGTAGACAGCACTTACTATATTATCGGTACAGTGGCTGGTCCTCACCCGTATCCGATGCTGGTTCGTGACTTCCAGTCTGTAATTGGTCGTGAAGCACGCCGTCAGATTCTGGAACAGGCCGGCCGTTTGCCGGATGCATTAGTGGCTTGTGTCGGTGGTGGCTCGAATGCGATCGGTTTATTCTATCCATTCTTGAACGATCAAGACGTGAAAATGTATGGTGTAGAAGCAGCAGGTCTGGGTATTGAAACGGGCAAGCACTCTGCACCTTTAAATGCCGGTCATGTTGGTGTATTGCATGGTAACCGTACTTACTTGATGTCAGATGAGCAAGGTCAGATCATTGAAACGCATTCAATTTCGGCGGGTCTGGATTATCCAGGTGTTGGTCCTGAGCACAGTTTCCTGAAAGATATGCATCGTGTTGAATATGTGCCGATCAATGATCAGGAAGCGCTTCAAGGTTTCCGTGATTTAACCCAGATTGAAGGGATTATTCCTGCGCTGGAAAGTTCACATGCGATGGCTTACGTGACTAAACTTGCACCAACGATGTCTAAAGATCAAATTATTATTGCGACTGTTTCAGGTCGTGGTGATAAAGATTTAATGACTGTTGCGCGTATTGATGGCGTGGAAATGGTTGAGATGTAATGCACCGTCCAAGTCCTCTCCTTTTAGGAGTGGGTTTGGGAGAGGTTATTAAGGAAAAATCGTGTTGAAGCAATTCAGCACGATTTTTTTGAAATAGAAGTTTATCCAAAACGTGAATAAGTGAAGGCGACATGGATGTCGCCCGTTAAGCAGCATTACAGGGATGTAATGTCTGCTTAACAAGATGGTTTTGTTACTTTTGCCAAAACAAAAGTAAGATATTTCCTACCAATGAAAACTCTAGTCAAATCTATTTTATTGGTCATGTAACATTATCTACATTTTGATGGAGTCTTGCTGCTTATAACTCAAATGTAAGGAGCTCGTAATGTTACTTTGGATAAGCCCAAAGTAACCAAAGGCATTGTCATTCGCAAAACTCGTCTTATACTTTCATGTGATTAATATAGTTGCAAAAACAATTCTATCGAATTGTGGTCTGCCTCGAACAATTGCGAATGACGTTTCCATGAATCGCATGTTAGCTGTAAAAAATGTGTCAAAAGAAAGGAAATAAAATGCCCAGCCTATTTATCGTCATGCTCGGTGGTCGTCATGCACGTGCCAATACAGAAGTTCATGATGTTGTACTGGCAGTCGGTGATTCTCTTGAAGAAGTCTATCCGCAACTTAAAAATGCATGGTTTGGTGAGCAAAAAGGCTTGCACATCGATGCTTGGGCACAAATGAATGGCGTGGAATTTGAGGGTCAAAAATATCGAATTGAATTCAGTAACGCACAGCCGAATTCATCCGAACAAAAACTGTTTTTAATTAATCTGGGTGGTTATGATGCTCGTGAGTTTGGTGAATTGCATCGTTACATTTTAGTGGTGGCACAAAATGCTAGGGCTGCCAAACAACATGCTAAGGCTTACTTTGCCAAGCATTGGCAAAAGCAACATACCGACCGTGTGTTAGATGTAGATGATTGTATTGCGATCGATCAAGTCCATGGTCGTTATGTGCAATTGGTGGAAGGTGAGTTCAGCGGTAACCGCTGGGAAAATACCTATTTAATGTTATCTGAGCGCTAATTCATATCTATTTGATTAATAAATTATATTTATTGGATATTAAGCTTTCTTAAATATTATACATTTTTGTATATTTTAGATAAAAGATGCTTTTGATACTTTCAAGTTCTATTTATATGGGCATAATAAGGTTAAGAATTTATGATCTCTTGGCTAGATGGAATTTGATAAATGGATTTGATTCAATCAAATGGACAACCGCATTATGGACGTTTTAGTACTCTCCCAAAGACCATCGATTTAAATAAATACCAATATAAGACTCCTTATGGGGAGATTTTAACAGGTTGGCGTAAGCGATTAAAATATAAAAAATTTAAATTTTGCTGCATTCAACATGAACATTACACCATTGGTCTGGCTATTGCTGATATTGCATGGGCAGGGCATGGTTTTTTTTATATCTATAATCATCAACGTTCTGAAGTTTTAGAATGGAATGCAATTAACTTTTTGTCACGGCATACCGTTGTTGATGAGCAACCGCTTTATAACCAAAGTTTTTTCTCCAAGTCACCTTTTCAAATTGATATTCAACATGCTAATGGCGTGCGCTATATTCATGTGACTAAACATGGTGAAATTAAGCTGAGTGCTCGTATTTTCTGTGCAGGTACAGATCCACTGAGTATGTGTAGCCCGACGGGGATTAATGGTTGGACCTACACCCAAAAGCTCACGACTTTGGGCTGTGAAGGTTTCTTTGTTAATAAGCAGGGTGCAACCATAAAGTTTCATGAAAAAACTTTTGCCTCATTAGATGATACTTGTGGTTTTTTACGTCCTGAAACAGCTTGGTTTTGGTTGTCGTGTAATTTTTGGGATACGCAGAATAATCGTATCGGATTGAATTTGGCTTCAGGTGTGAATGAAAGTTTTGGCAATGAAAACTGCTTGTGGATTAATGGGGTTTTGTATCCGTTAAGCGATATTCTATTTCAGCATCAGGGGGAAGATCATTGGACCATCCGTTCACTGGATGAAAAGTTAAATTTGGATGTGAAGACGGGTTGGCGACGCTATGAAAACCTGAATTTAAGACTGGTCGGCAGTCAGTTCAGTCAATGGCAAGCCAAAATTAGTGGAACCATTCAGCAAGGCGATCAGGAAATTATTTTGTTAAATGAATATGGCTTGTTAGAACAGCATTATGCCAAGTGGTAATACATTACAAAATAGTAAAAACCTAGTCCGTATTTATATCGACTAGGTAAGTGATAAATACAATAAATATTATGAGTCTTTAGCCGTCTGCCAAAAAGCTTCTCCAGCTTGGATGGGATCAGCTGTTTCTTTCAGGGTTTTTACCCAGACATCATATTGGGCAATCACAGGGTGTTGGCTAGGATGAAAGTCTTTGTTAAACCAGTCGAGATATTGCTTGCTCATTTTGGTTAACGTGCCTTTACGTCCAAAGAACCACGGTAAACCGCGAATGTTCATTTGCAGACGTTGCAGTGGGGTAAAGCCATCATACTTTAACATCACATTGGCACGATAAATGGTAAAGCCAAAGATGAGCAATGTCGTCCATAGCAATGTAAATTTTCGCGTAGACTCAGGCACATTTCCAACCTGTTTCATCACGTCAAACGCCACATCACGATGTTCCATTTCTTCAATTGCATGCCAGGCAAATAGCGCGCGGACATAAGGATGTCCATCTCGCAAGGTGTCTTTATTCGCATAAAAGGTTTCTGCCATCAGGGCAGTCAAGTGTTCGGCCGCAGCTGTCATGGCAATATTGTATTGAGGGGAACGCTTTTCCAGTTCGAATTTAAAAATTTTATTTAAACGCTGAATAAATTGATCCACCGGCATGCCTTGCTGTTTCATAACCTGATTCATTTTGTCATGCGCTATACCGTGCTGCGCTTCCTGACGAATAAAATCAGCCACACGCCGTTTTAAGTCTGGATCGGTGATCTGGTCGCGGAACAAACGTACCGACTGAATAAAGTAGCGTTCACCATCCGGAAAGGTCAGGCTAAGTGCATCAAACATGCGGGTAATAAACGGATCGCCACCAAACCAAAAACGAGGCACTTCATTCAGTTTAAAATCAAGGTTACTGCGAACCACAGGTTGGACTTGAGATTGGGCAATAGCATTCATTTTGTTTTACTTCAATCGCCTTGGATCATTGCAGTATGTCGGACTTTTTCAGTTTTGTTTTGACAGTACTGGCCATTTTTTATACATTTTACGACAGAATTAAAATTTAAAATGTCAAAAAACAAGGATGCATTGTGCAAGAACTGCAGATCCCCAATGGTTATTTTCAACTGTGGCAAATGTTTTTGTCAGATCGGGGTCTGGATGGATTGCAACTTGATTTTCTGCAAGATTACCGTGTGCAATTACGGCATGTCTTAAACCTGCCGATCGATACTCAATCACCGTATACATTTTTCTTAGAGGTTATTCAGCGTACCCAGCAACATCTCAATTGCCCGCAGATGATTTTTGAAATGGCACGTTATATACGGCCAGAGCATTTTGGTGTGTTGGGTTACATGGCCTCACGTAGTAATAGTGTGGCCGAAGCTTTAGAGAATATTATTCGCTTTAGCCGGTTGGTGATTGATGGCGCAGCAGTCATTCCTATGCAAATGCTGCATCAGGATAAAGAGATTTATCTCTCCTGGCCGCTGCATGATGAGCGATATGCGATGATTAATGAGCTGACTTCAGCCTGTATGGCACATTTGGCCAAGCAAATTTTTCCAGCCTCGTTGCAATTGCTGAGTATGCAGTTTGCACATGCACCGCAGATGGCACGTTTTCATTATGAGAAGTTTTTTGGTTGTGAAGTCAGCTTTGGTCATGCCCAATATTCTTTTGTGATTAGTTCGGACAGTCTGGATTTAAAATCGGAACTGGCTGATCCTTCCTTAATGCAACTTTTACTGCGCCAGGCAGAAGATGCGATTGCTTGCAAGCCCAGTTATGAAAGTTTAGATCAGCACATTCACATGAGGGTGGCTGAATATTTGCGCGTGCAAAATAGTGTGCCCAAAATTGAGCAGATTGCGAATGAATTGCATGTATCTGCACGGACACTGCAGCGGCAATTGAATGACCTGAATTCATCTTTTAAAAAGATTGTTGAGATGGAACGCATGAAACGTTGTGATCAATTGTTGCAGCAAGACATGCAATTGACCGATATTGCCACGCAATTGCGCTATTCGGATCAATCTGCTTTGGCTCGTGCTTATAAGGCCTATAGCGGTCAAACCTTGTTACACCGAAAACAACAGCTGAAAGATCCCCGTGAGTCATAAAAAAAGCGACCTATTGAGGTCGCTTTTGAAATGTAAATGGATTTAAGCTGGTTTAAATCGAGGGAAGCGAAATGCAATTGCCAATATCGCCACAATTGCCAATATCCAGCAATAGTAAATGTTACCGATCAGCTCTACCGGTGACATTTTCGCAATAGAGCAGGCGAGAAGTAATTGAGCACCGTAGGGAATCACGCCCTGAATCACGCAGGAAAAAATATCCAGCAATGCTGCAGCACGTTTAGGATCTACACCATATTCTTTGGCCACTTCACGTGCCATATCCCCCGATAATATAATCGCAACGGTATTATTGGCGACGAACAGATTGGCGAATACCACCAGAAAACTTATACCCAACTCACCCGCACGTTGTCGTCCAACTTTAAATAAACGGGTAATGCTGTAAATACGTTGAATGAGCCATTGTAGTCCGCCTTCTTTTTGCATAATGGCCGATAAGCCACCCAAGAACATCGAAAGCAGTGCCACCTCAAACATGCCTACAAAACCATCATAGATAGAAGTATTTAACTTCAAGACACCAAAATCCGGGCTGACCATGATGCCAATCAGACCTGAAAGCACCACCCCCAGGGTTAAAACGGCCAGTACATGCAAACGTGAAAAAGCCAGAAAGAACACGGCCACATAAGGCAAAATCAGCCACAAGTCGTAATCTTTGTATTCAATGGCTTGTGAATCATGGCTAACAAATGCATAAATCAGAATAGTGAGTACGGCGGCAGGAACTGCAATCCAGACATTGACTTTGAACTTGTCGCGTAGCTGAACCTTTTGACTGCTGGTGGCTGCAATGGTGGTATCCGAAATCATCGACAGGTTATCACCAAACATGGCACCGCCCACCACTGCGCCAATGGCGTATACGGCTTCAATATTGGTGGCTTGCGAGAAACCAAAGGCAATCGGCGCACACGCGGCAATGGTTCCCATCGAGGTTCCCATCGCGGTGGCAATGAATGCCGAGATAATAAACAGCATGGGCAGCACAAAGGAGGGCGGGATAATCGACAGCCCCAATTGCACCGTTGCATCGACACTGCCGATGCTACTTGTGGCACTGGCAAATGCCCCTGCAAGCATAAACACCATAAACATCAGAATTAAATTGGGATGACTGGCACCTTTTAAAAACTCATCAATGGCGGTATTCAATTTTCCACGGTAAATCAGCACGGCAAGAATGATGGCAGGCAGAGCTGCCACAGGCGCTTTAACCTGATAAAAAGCAAACTCGGTACCAATGATGGAATGATAGATACCACTGCCTAAAAAAATGGCTAAAAACACAATAAGAGGTAGCAATGCCAGCGCGCGAGCGTGCACTTCACCTTGGGATTCGGGAGTCATATAAAATAGAAAAAATGAAAATCGTGCGTAGTATAGTGCAGGTTTTGCTATTTCATAAAACTTTAAATGTAAAAGCTAAGCTAATTATTTTTATCAATTTTTTACTAATAAAAATAAGTTTATCTTAATACTGGTTATTTTTTTAAATAGCAAAATTAGGCATCTTTGATCATTGAGAAAAAATCGTAAATATCAGTAAATGGTGTTCTCGGATTGTTCTGAAAAAATGAGATTGTCAGTCTAATGTAGCGTGAAATGTTTGGACTCTATTCAATGGGTAAAAAATAGCGTTACAATGCGTTGTCTTGTATTTCTACAAAGCCAACTCCTCAGTTTTTAAATAATTCAAGGAAAGCATAGTCTTATGTCACGTTTAGCCACTCGTTTTGGACAGCTTAAATCTCAGCAGCGTAAAGCGCTAGTTTCTTATGTAATGGCTGGTGACCCTCATCCAGAAGTAACAGTTCCATTGTTACATCAAATGGTTGAGGCAGGGGTAGATGTGATTGAACTTGGTCTTCCATTTTCAGACCCTATGGCAGATGGTCCAGTGATTGCCCTTGCAGCAGAACGTGCATTGGCAGGTGGAACCAATACCCTAGATGCTTTGAACATGGTGAAAGAGTTCCGTCAGAAAGACACGGAAACACCAGTGGTTTTGATGGGGTATTTAAACCCGGTCGAAGTGATTGGTTATGAAAAGTTTGTGTCTTATGCCAATGAATGCGGTGTAGATGGTGTACTTTTGGTTGATTTACCACCTGAAGAAGCAAAAGATTTAGATGACGTGTTGAAAAAATTCGACATGGATCAAATTTTCTTGCTTGCGCCAACATCTACGGATGAACGTATTCAGCATGTGGCGAACCAAGCCAGTGGCTTTATCTACTATGTGTCCTTGAAAGGGGTAACCGGTGCGGCAACTTTAGATGTATCTGAAGCGGCAGCCCGTATCCAGAAAATTAAAGCTGTGACTGACGTTCCTGTAGGTGTCGGTTTTGGTATTAGCGATGCTGCCTCTGCAAAAGCCATGGGTGTAGCGGCTGATGCGGTCATTGTGGGCAGTGCTTTTGTCAAACAATTTGCGAACTTAGCGCCAGAACAAGCTGTTTTTGAAACGGTTAATAAAGTCAAGGAGCTTCGAGCCGCGCTCGATGAGTTAGTATGAATCAAGAAGTGAAAATAGGCAAAATTCTAAGCCCAGCGACGCCGTGGACGGAACGTCATGTTCCGGGTATTCACACCCCAGATGAGCAAACAGCACTCAAAGCAACCTTTACAGAGCCAACCATTGAGTGTCCTGAATGTCACGCACTGGTTACTCGTACCGCGATGTCATTTAACGCTTATGTTTGTCCTCAGTGCGACGAACATTTGCGTATGAAAGCACGCGATCGCTTAAACTGGTTCTTCGATCAGGTTCAAAATGAACTGGGTCAGGAATTTGTGGCCAAAGATCCGCTGAAATTTGTAGATAGCAAAGCCTATCCGGCCCGTATGTCTGAAGCGCAAAAGAAAACCGGTGAAACAGAAGCATTGGTTGTGATGCAGGGTTTACTGAAAGATATTCCTTTAATCGCATGTGCATTTGAATTCGACTTTATGGGCGGTTCAATGGGTACTGTAGTCGGTGACCGTTTCGTGCAAGCTGCTGAGCATGCCATTAAAGACAAACAACCTTTAATCTGTTTTGCTGCTTCTGGTGGCGCACGTATGCAGGAAGGCATGTTGTCGCTTATGCAAATGGCACGTACTTCAGCCGCGATTCAACGTATGAAAGATGCAGGTTTACCGTATTTGGTGGTATTAACCCATCCAGTTTACGGTGGCGTAACCGCTTCACTTGCCATGTTAGGTGATGTGCATATTGCTGAACCTAAAGCCATGATCGGTTTTGCGGGTAAACGTGTAATCGAGCAAACCGTACGTGAAAAACTGGAAGAACCGTTCCAACGTGCAGAATATTTGCTTGATCATGGTGTAGTCGATCAAATTGTTCATCGTCACGCATTACGTGATACAGTCTATCGTATTGTCGCGAAACTGATGAACTTGCCTTGAACACAGCACCACTTGCAACAGACTCTTTAAACACATGGCTCGATTATTGGAGCCATGTTCACGTTACGGGGATTGATTTAGGTCTGGAACGCGTCATTCCAGTGGCTGAAAAGCTGGGTGTGACCCGTCCACAGGCAAAAGTTCTGACCGTAGCGGGAACCAATGGTAAAGGTTCAACCACCACCACTTTGGCTGCTGTTTTAAATGCGCAGGGCTATAAAGTCGGATTGTATCAATCACCACATATTTACCGTTTTAATGAGCGGGTGAAATTGTCGGGGATTGAAGTGGATGACCAGACCTTGGTGGATGCATTTGTTGCAGTGGATCAAGCCCGTCGAGCGTGTGATTTAAGCCTTTCTTTCTTTGAAGCCACCACACTTGCCGCTTTTGTTATTTTCAAAGCCAAACAATGTGATGTCTGGGTACTTGAAGTTGGACTGGGCGGTCGCCTCGATGTGGTGAATGTGATTGAGCCGGATGTCGCCGTTATTACCAATATTGGTTTAGATCATACCGACTGGCTGGGCGACACGATTGAAAAAATTGCCTTTGAAAAAGCCGGAATTATTCGTCCGGATATTCCGGTAATTTTTGGTGGTATGCAACAACTTCCTCAAGCCATTCAAAATAAAGTCGATGAATGCAATGCAACATTGTATGTGGCTGATCGTGATTACTTCTATCAATATATGGATGATGGTCAAGCCTGGATGTTTGCATCTTCAGGGACGACTTTAAAATTACCGACAGGTGCTCTGGCACTGGAAAATATTTCCACAGCAGTCGCAGCAATTTTAGTCAGTGGTTTAACCGTGACTCAACAAGCAATCGCTCAAGGCATTCAACAGGCACGTCTGCAAGGTCGCTTTGAAATTCGCCAAATTCAGGGCAAAACCGTGATCTTTGATGCTGGACATAATCCCCATGGCGTAGATTTTTTGTTAAATCAGTTGCGAAAATTTTTAGAATACAATAAACAGTACACAGAAGTGGTCAGTGTTTTTTCCATGTTAGCGGATAAAGATATCAATTCTGTCGCAGACTTGTTGAAAGATACTGTTTTAAAATGGAAAATTGCACCATTAACGGTTCCGCGAGCAGCTCTGCTTGAACAGCTCGATGCAGCGTTACACGGTGAAACAGTACAACACTTCGACAGTGTTCAATTGGCTTTTAAATCAGCGCTAAATGAAACAAAGAATAATCAGCTGATCTTGGTATGTGGTTCATTTCATACCTTAGAAGCGGTATGGGAGTATTTGGAAGAATGTCAATGAATAGCAAACAACGCTGGATGGGTGGCGTTGTTTTATTAGGTGGTGGTGTTTTGTTGACAGCATTGCTCCTGAAAGGCAAAGAAGAAATATATCAAAATGAACTTAAAAACCCCGAGCTTGCAGCTCAAGTCACGCAGAAAAAGCCGGCTCCAGAAAGTGAAATGGTTCAGCTGCAGGCTTTAACAGTCGATGTTGAAACAGAAAAGCGTTTACTGGAAGAGCAACGTCGTGCGCGTGAAAAAGCGGTTGCAGAACAAGAAGCCCGTGCCGCTGAATTTTTAGTGATGCAACAACAGGCTGAAGCCGAGGCTGCACGTAAAGCTGCTGAAGAGTATGCGGCATTAAATGCCCATCGTACCGGTGCACAGCAAAGCTCGGATAATATTCCTCCTGAACTGGTGGAAGATGAAAAGGTTAAACAAAAGCGTTTAGCTGAAGAAAAGCTGCTTGCGCAAAAAAAGTTGGATCAGCAGAAAGCTCAACAACAGCGAACTGATGCTGATAAAAAAATAGTTGAAGATAAACGTAAAGCCGAAGCTGATAAAAAATTAGCGGATATGAAAGCGGCTGAAAAGAAAGCAGCAGAGAAAAAAGCAGCTGATGAAAAATCCAAACATGAGGCTGAAGTAAAACGTAAGGCAGCTGAAAAGCAAGCAGCAGAGAAGAAAGCCGAGGCTGACAAGAAAGCTCAAGCAGAAAAGAAAAAAGCAGAAGAAAAACGTGAGGCAGATGCCAAGAAAAAGGCAGAGGCTGAAAAAGCACGTGATCTGTTGGAAAATGGCGACAAACAATGGATGGTACAAGTGGCCTTGGCAGCAAATGAAGCCAACGCAGATGCTGTTGCTTCCAAGTTGCGTGCTAAAGGCTATAAAGTCACCAAAAGTCCAACATCGAAAGGTGTTCGAATTATGGTCGGGCCATCTAAAAATCGTGATGCAGCAGATGCGGCACGTAAGAAAATCAACACTGATGCAAGCCTGAACATGAAATCGGCTTGGGTGATTGAATGGGTACCACTCGATAAGCGCTAAATTGAGCGGAAGCCAAAACTAAAATGGATTCGACAGTTGCTGTTGAATCCATTTTATATTTTCGGGGCTAAATATTTTTTCAATATGAATCCAGACCGGATGAAATCCATAGCCGCCATGTTTCATTTCATCCAGTGCATCTTCAATTTTCCAGTGCTCAAAAATAATTCGGTACATGGCAATGCTTGCACCGGTTCGGTCTGAACCGTGATAACAATGAATCAGTATCTTTTGATTAAGTGCTTTGGCTTGCTGAATCTGTTGCATCACGTGCAATAAATCTTCACGCGACATTGCCCAAGTGTGAATGGGGATATGAACCAATTTAAAATCTGTGGATGGCAGGACAGCCAGATCCTTATTTCGTGACCTTAGATTAATCACCACATTAATATCATGTGCTTTTAATTGTGGAATCAGTTCAGCCGTAGGCTGCTCACTACGAAATACATACTCACTAATTTGATAAAAATTATCTCTTTGATTAAGTACTGTTCCCCAGTGTTGAGGACGCTGTTCCGATGAAAGTGTGGGTGATGTGATACATCCCACCAAACTTGAGCTACTCAATAAAAGGGCAAGAACTGTTCTTTTAATCATGCTTGATAACGTTCCAGTTCGGTTGGATCATGCGCACAGATGATTTCAATATTTTTTTCCGTTTGTGCGAGCTGTTGAATTTTGTGCAAGTTGTCTACACGCATTGAATTATTTTCGGCAAAGAAGCGTTCCAGTTTATCCAAAGTTCGGAGTTTGTTTTTAGGGTCAAGCTGCAGATGTGAATAGTAAGCATCGCCACAGAAGAATATCCAACCTTCTTTTTTTTTGATGGCAATCCCGCAATGCCCCTTGCTATGACCTAATAAGGGAATCATTAAAATTTCATCTTGAAATAAGCGGAAGCCTTGTACTTGATGGAGGTTAAACCAAGCTTCACCTTGCTCGGGTTCGATGAAATTCCAGTAACGATGTTGCTTGAATTGTTGGGTTTTATAGCGTGCTTTATTTTTCAGTGAGAAAAAACTTTGCGTTGCATTATATTCACTGGAGAGCACATGTACGGTGGCATGTGGAAAATCTGAAATACCACCAGCATGATCAAAATCCAGATGTGAAACCAGGATATGCCTGACATCTTGCGGGTTAAAGCCTAGGCGCTGGATTTGTGCAATGGCGGTCAGTTCTAAATTGTTTTCTATCCGACCCAGTCGTGAAACCAGGTTACCTAAGCGAGCTTTGGTGTGTAGATAATCCTGTATGCCTAAACCGGTATCTACCAGTACCAAGCCTTGATCGGTTTCAAGTAGTAGGCAATGACAAACCACTTTGGCATGCAAGCCTTTTTGCCCAAACAGAGGGCCGCAAACAGGACACATGGTGCCGCAGTGCAAATGATGGATATTATAAATCACAATATTTATTCTTAAGATGATTAGGCGTATTTATAAACTGCCTGTGAAATAAACACCAACTTGATTTTGTAATTCAATTGTTTACCAGAATAAAAAAGCCTGTCATCAGACAGGCTTTCAGCAAATCAGGATTTGGCTCGTCATTTTAGTCCTGATTTTCAGCATTGTTGTTCATGTTGTGTGCGGAGCGAGCATCACTCGCTTATTTCCTGACACTTGAAACATAGCTTCTTATCTTGTGTTCAGAGCAAATGTTGTTTGCTTATTTTAAACTACGCGCTTTGCTTGTCTTGCGCTGCAACTAAAGCAGTGCTTTAGTTTTAACTCGAAGTATAGCTTCTCGTCTTGCGTTCGGGCAAGGCATGCCTTGCTGATCCTCACTCAGGCTGTGGCGTTAAGCGTAAATAAGGTTTTACTGCAGTATAACCTTTAGGGAAACGTTTTTTGATTTCGTCCTCATCTTGAAGAGAAGGCACGATCACCACGTCTTCACCCTGTTGCCAGTTGGCAGGCGTAGCAACTTTATGCTTGTCCGTCAATTGTAGCGAATCGACGACACGTAAAATTTCATGAAAATTACGTCCTGTTGAAGCCGGGTAGGTAATAATCAAGCGAACTTTTTTGTTTGGATCAATAATCACCAAAGAACGAACAGTCAGGGTTTCACTGGCATTGGGGTGAATAAAGTCATAAAGAGTAGAAACTTTACGATCCTGATCGGCAATGATCGGGAAATTGACCGTAGTATGTTGTGTTTCATTAATGTCGTTAATCCAGCCATGATGCGATTCGACATCATCGACCGACAGGGCAATGGCTTTAACCCCGCGCTTATCAAATTCATCTTTCAGCTTTGCGGTATAGCCAAGTTCAGTCGTGCATACCGGAGTGTAATCAGCAGGATGGGAAAATAAAATCCCCCAGCTGTCACCTAGATAATCGTAGAAATTAATTTTGCCTTCACTTGAGTCCTGCTCAAAATTCGGTGCAGTATCGCCTAAACGTAATGTCATTTTTATAGCCTCATATGCTTTGTTATGTATGTTGATGCGATCTAATATGACGCATTTTTTTTTGCAAGGAAAATAGCGTTTTTGTATTTCTTTATGAATAAATAGAATATACGGTTCTGGTTTGATTTGTAAAATCTGTATAAATCACGGATTTTATGACTATATTGGCTGTTTAAAATTTGTTACATTGTTTTCCCTTAGCTGTCACGTGCTAGAACGAGTGATCAGAATTTTTTTATTGGTTTTGTGCAAAAGCCTTGTACTTCAAATTTCTAGCACCATAATAACGACTGAGAAAAAATTTATTCATTCGACAAGCAAGATTTAGAGAGTCTATTCATGTTGGCAAGTCTGATCGGAGGCATCTTCGGTACCAAAAATGAGCGCGAACTCAAACGCATGCGTAAAATCGTAGATAAGATTAATGCGCTCGAGCCGACGATATCTGCACTAAGCGATGCAGACTTATCTGCAAAAACTGAAGAATTCAAACAACGATATAACAAGGGCGACAGCCTGGATAAATTATTGCCTGAAGCATTTGCGGTTTGTCGTGAAGCGGCAAAACGAATCATGGGGATGCGTCATTACGATGTACAGCTGATTGGTGGTATTACGCTTCACGAAGGTAAAATTGCAGAAATGCGTACTGGTGAAGGTAAAACCCTGATGGGTACTTTGGCTTGTTATTTAAATGCGATTAGTGGTCAAGGTGTGCATGTCATCACCGTGAATGACTATTTGGCACAACGTGATGCTGAACTCAACCGTCCATTATTTGAATTCTTGGGTTTAAGCATTGGCATTATTTACTCAATGCAAAATCCGACTGAAAAAGCAGAAGCCTATCGTGCCGATATTACTTACGGTACCAATAACGAATTCGGTTTTGACTATCTTCGTGACAACATGGTGTTCTCGCTGGCTGAGAAAAAACAGCGTGGCTTGACTTATGCCATTATCGATGAGGTCGATTCGATCTTAATTGATGAAGCGCGTACACCATTGATTATTTCGGGTCAAAGCGATGACTCTTCACAATTGTATGCTGCAATCAATAGCATTCCACCAAAACTGACTCCGCAAAAAGAAGAAAAAGTAGCCGATGGTGGTCACTTCTGGATTGATGAAAAACAACGCTCTGTCGAAATGACCGAAGTCGGTTATGAAATGGTTGAACAAGAACTGATAGACATGGGGTTATTGGCTGAAGGCGAGAGCTTGTATTCATCGGCTAACTTGAACCTGGTTCATCATGTTACGGCTGCCATTCGTGCGCATTATCTTTATCAACGTAATGTTCAGTACATCATTCATGATGGCGAAGTGATTATTGTTGATGAAAATACCGGTCGTACCATGCCGGGTCGCCGTTGGTCAGAAGGTTTGCACCAAGCAGTTGAAGCAAAAGAAGGTCTGGAAATCCAACCTGAAAACCAAACCCTTGCAACAACCACTTTCCAGAACTATTTCCGTTTATACAAAAAGCTTTCAGGTATGACAGGTACTGCCGATACTGAAGCGGCGGAAATGAAAGAAATTTATGGTCTGGATGTGGTGCTTATTCCAACCCATCGTCCCATGATTCGTAATGACCAAAACGATTTAATCTATTTAAATCGTAATGGTAAATACAACGCAATTATTCAGGAAATTCAAAATATTCATGAAGCAGGTGTTGCACCGATTCTTATTGGTACAGCAACCATTGAAGCTTCAGAAATTCTTTCGGATAAACTGAAAGAAGCCGGTATTGCCCATGAAGTCTTGAATGCAAAACAACATGAGCGCGAAGCTGACATTATTGCGCAAGCAGGTTCACCGAATGCGGTGACCATTGCCACCAATATGGCCGGTCGTGGTACCGATATTTTGCTCGGTGGTAACTGGAAAGCCAAGCTTGCCAAAATTGAAAACTATACCGCTGAAGATGAAGCACGCTTAAAAGCCGAATGGGAACAAAACCATGAAATGGTATTGGCTTCTGGCGGCTTACATATTATTGGTTCAGAACGTCACGAATCGCGTCGTATCGATAACCAGTTACGTGGCCGTGCCGGTCGTCAAGGTGACCCGGGTGTTTCACGTTTCTACTTGTCGCTTGAAGATGACTTGATGCGTATTTTCGCGGGTGATCGTGTTGTAGCCATGATGCGTGCAATGGGCTTGCAAGAAGATGAAGCCATTGAGCACAAAATGGTGTCACGTTCCATCGAAAATGCACAACGTAAAGTTGAAGCACGTAACTTTGACATTCGTAAGAACCTGTTGAAATACGATGATGTGAATAATGAACAACGTAAGATCATTTATTCGCAACGTGATGAAGTGCTTGCTGAAAGTACTTTACAAGATTACATCGAAGAAATGCATCATGAAGTAATTAAAGGTGTGATTGCAAATTATATTCCACCTGAATCGATTCATGATCAATGGGATATTGAGGGTCTAGAACGTGCATTACGTGATGATCTGGGCATCGATTTACCGGTGAATCAATGGTTGGAACAAGACCGTCGTTTAGATGAAGAAGCTTTGGTGGAACGTATTTCTGATGAAATCGTGAACCGCTATCGTGATCGTCGTGCGCAAATGGGTGATGAATCTGCAGCAATGCTGGAACGTCACTTCATGTTGAGCGCTTTGGACCGTCATTGGAAAGAACATTTGGCGGCTATGGATTACTTGCGTCAAGGCATTCACTTGCGTGGTTATGCACAAAAGAATCCAGAGCAAGAGTATAAGAAAGAAGCATTTAACTTATTCGTCAATATGCTTGCGGTGATTAAGTCGGATGTGATTACTGACCTTTCACGTGTGCATGTGCCTACAGCTGAAGAATTAGCTGAAATGGAAGCACAGAAACAAGCGCAAGCTGAAGCGATGCATTTAAATCTTTCTCATGCTGAAGTGGATGGTTTAACCGCTGATGTGACTGCAGATCTAGATGCACAATATACTCCAGTGGATGAACAAATCATTATTCCACCTGCAAACCGTAATGCGCCTTGTCCATGTGGTTCAGGTCTAAAATACAAACAATGTCACGGTAAAATTTAATTTTACCCAGACTGCAAAGCCACTTTAAATATTCCTCTTGTTCATTGAGAGGTGTTATCTAAAGTGGCTTTTTTAATTCCATCTAAATATATTATTTAGTTTTTCAAGATGTGAATACGTTTGCAGAGAACCCAATTAAGTGGTATTTAGTTGCATATCGAACACTGATGAAAAGCGGAAAGACAATGAAAAAAGTATTACAACTATTGATGATTGCAGCTTTAGCTATTCCTACTTTGACTTTTGCAAATCAAACAACAACCGTAGACAAAGTACAAGCTGCGCGTGGTGCAACCACAGCTCCAGCAGTTGCTCAAGACGGTAACATTACAGTCGCAAGCCCACGCACTGGTATTCGTTATACTTTTGCTAATCCGAATCAACGCCCGGTGGTATTGAAAACTACAGCGGTGACTGCAGCCAATGCAGCTAATGTGAATCGTATCGTGGCTTCAAATCCTGCTTTATCTACAGCGAGTCAAGAAAAAGCCAAACAGGCATTATTGTCAGAAGCTTCCCAATTAGCGTCAAACTAACGCTATGTTGTTTTTTTAAACCAGTCTGCAGACTGGTTTTTTTGTGCCTGGAAACATCCATCCAATAAAAAATAAATCAAACCAAGTGTTCTGCTCGATTTTTTAGTCAATTTCTACTAAGCTGTCTTTTTATCACGAACTTATTTGGAAGTTTAAAAATGGCGGTGGGCGACGTAACAATGCCACAGATGCATGTGGTTAAAGGTGTAAAAATTGGTTCAGCTGAAGCCTATGTGCGCTATCAGAACCGACGTGACCTGGTCATTTTTGAATTTGCTGAAGGCTCAAATGCTGCTGGTGTATTTACTCAAAATGCATTTTGTGCGGCACCTGTGCATGTCTGTAAAGCGCATCTTCAAGTCAGTAATCCACGCTATTTAGTGATTAATACCGGCAATGCCAATGCAGGTACCGGAAAAATCGGAATGGCAAATGCACAAGCGACTTGCGCGAAACTGGCTGAACTTGCTGGTGTGTCAGATAACGAAATTTTACCCTTTTCAACCGGGGTGATTGGTGAGCAATTACCGATTGAACGCTTGATGGCGGGTTTGCAACCTGCACTTGATTCATTACGCGATGATGCCTGGTTAGATGCAGCGACGGGCATTATGACCACAGATACGTTACCTAAAGGCGCATCTGAACAATTTGAGTTAGATGGTGTGACTTACACCATGACTGGTATTTCAAAAGGCGCAGGCATGATTCGTCCGAATATGGCGACTATGCTCAGCTATGTTGCAACAGATGCTCCGATCAGCCGTGAATTGGTACAGCAATTATTAAAAACAACGGTAAATGTTTCATTCAACCGTATTACGGTAGATGGCGATACTTCAACCAATGACTCATGTATTTTTGTGGCGACCGGTCAGGCCGGTGGTGCAGAAATTACATCGACTGATGATGCACGTTATGCTGCGGTTTTAGAGGTTTTAACCCGCGTGATGAAACGTCTAGCACAACTGATTGTGCGTGATGGCGAGGGTGCTACCAAATTCATTACTGTTACTGTTGAAGGAGGTGCAGATACCCAAGAATGTTGCGATATTGCTTATAGTATTGCCCATTCACCACTGGTTAAAACTGCATTTTTTGCATCCGATCCAAACTGGGGGCGTATCCTTGCAGCGATTGGTTATGCAGGTGTTAAAAATTTAGACGTTGAAAAAATCCAGGTTTGGTTAGATGATGTACAGATCTGCAAAGATGGTGGTGCGGCAGCGGACTATACGGAGGAAGCTGGCGCGCGCGTGATGTCTCAAGCTGAAATGACGATTCGTGTTGATTTAGGACGAGGTCAGGCAAAAGACACGGTCTATACCTGTGATCTGTCTTATGACTATGTCAAGATCAATGCAGATTACCGTTCTTAAGTTTAGTTGAATGAAAAAAGCCTCCGTAGTGAGGCTTTTTTATAATGTAAAGTTTTTAATGACTGGTCAAAAAAGCAAGATGCCATTCTGATCAGTAAATTGAGTGTGCTGCTTGTAGTCTAACAAGCACCAAGGATAGAGAAGACGTTTATGAACGATGCGACCAATTTAATTGCCAATGAGGCTAAATCGATTGTGCAGGCGCATTTAGATCGTTTAGGTGAGCCTAAAGATATTCATTTGAGTGATGAGGTTAAACAGGAAAAGTTTGCGCAAATTCTGGCAGAACTCAAAAAACGCGACGCTGTCCTTGTCGCTCATTACTATTGCGATCCCGAAGTTCAAGAGATAGCGGAGCTGTCTGGTGGTTGTGTTTCAGATTCGTTAGAAATGGCTCGTTTTGGCCGTGACCATCCAGCTTCAACCTTGGTGGTGGCGGGTGTGAAATTCATGGGAGAAACAGCGAAAATTCTTTCTCCTGAAAAAACAGTGTTGATGCCAACCTTAGAAGCGACTTGTTCTTTGGATTTGGGTTGTCCTGTTGATGAGTTTACTGCGTTCTGTGATGCACATCCTGGTCATACCGTTGTGGTGTATGCCAATACTTCTGCGGCAGTCAAAGCCAGAGCTGATTGGGTGGTAACATCGAGTTGTGCAGTTGAAATTATTGAACATCTAGATAGTTTGGGTGAAAAGATTATTTGGGCACCAGATCAGCATCTTGGTCGTTACATCCAAAAGAAAACTGGTGCTGACATGTTGCTTTGGGATGGTGCCTGTATTGTGCATGAAGAATTTCGTGCACGTGGTATTGCCAACATGAAAGCACTCTATCCAGATGCGGCTGTTTTGGTACATCCAGAGTCACCCGAATCGGTGGTAGACATTGCAGATGCAGTAGGAAGTACCTCGCAACTGATTAAAGCAGCACAAACACTGCCAAATGAACGTTTGATTGTGGCAACCGACCGTGGCATTTTCTATAAAATGCAACAAGCCGTGCCAAACAAGATTTTGATTGAAGCACCAACAGCAGGTGAGGGGGCAACTTGTCGCTCTTGTGCACATTGTCCTTGGATGGCAATGAATGAATTGGATGGAATTTTAGCGGTTTTGCAAAAGGGTGATCAAGAAATATACGTCGATCCAGCCCTTGCGGAACGGGCTAAATTACCTCTTGATCGCATGTTGAACTTCAGTGCCAATTTAAAACGCTAATAATTGTATATAAATTAGCTAAAATGCTTGATAAATATACATTTGAAGCGTTTTTTTAATTTTTTTTGAATATAGGTGTTGACGTTATTCGACGTCACGCCTAGAATGCACACCGTACCGCACGAACTGCAGTATGAAGCTAAGATGAATCGGAGCATGGCGCAGCTTGGTAGCGCACCTGGTTTGGGACCAGGGGGTCGTAGGTTCGAATCCTACTGCTCCGACCAATTCTTCAAGGCAAAGGTTTCATGGTATTTGATATCATAGGTCATGCGCCTGTAGCTCAGTAGGATAGAGCATCCGCCTTCTAAGCGGATGGTCACAGGTTCGAATCCTGTCAGGCGCACCATTTATGGTTGCTTGATATTTAGAATCTGAAAATGTTGTAACGGTGGATGTAGCTCAGTTGGTAGAGCCCCGGATTGTGATTCCGGTTGTCGTGGGTTCGAGCCCCATCATTCACCCCAATTCGGAGCATGGCGCAGCTTGGTAGCGCACCTGGTTTGGGACCAGGGGGTCGTAGGTTCGAATCCTACTGCTCCGACCATCTTTCTAAAAGATGATATAAATAATCCGCTTAAATGCGGTTTTTTTATGTCTAAAATTTAATAATAACATTCAACATTCAACATTCAACATTCAACATTCAACATTCAACATTCAACATTCAACATTAGACCTCTTGCGAAAGTAAAAACCACCTCAATCTAAGTTTCATGAGATATCAGAACTTAAACCGTTTTTCAGATTCTGAATTTAAACGCTTGGTTGGCGTACCTCGACCAGTTTTTACC
>NZ_JABERK010000046.1:0-49795 GCF_013004315.1 Acinetobacter sp. ANC 5378 | reverse complement strand
GTATTTCTTTATCAGACATAGTGATCAGCATCTATATTTTATATCCAGTCCATGATGGTAAAAACCATCATAAACTAGACATTTTTATTGGTGAGAATACAGACACTTTAAATGGTTTCTAACACTTATATTTCGTATAATGTATATTATGTTAAATATTGTGCAATTCAAATTTGAAATATTTTATTCATCAGCACTGTTGTAAATAGGAATATAAGCTGTAATTTTCTATGTTAATTACGTTTAAATTCCAACCCTCTCATTTTCTAACTAGCTCAGGTTATAATAATGGCCTCCCGAAATATGGTTGATCTATTATGAACACCTCCAATGACCCTTTACACGGCAAAAAACTTGCTGAAATTTTGGATGAATTATTGGATTACTACGGTGGCTTTGAAGGCTTAAATCGTAAAATTGAAATTAGATGTTTTTGCATAGATCCAAGTGTTAAATCATCATTGCGATTCTTACGTACCACACCATGGGCACGTGAAAAAGTAGAAAGCTTATATTTGTATGTCTTACGCCAAAAAGCCAAACAGAAATCCTAGCTATCAAACCCTAGCCTCAGCATAATATTTTATACCAAATAGTAAACTACACTTATTGAATAGCCACCGATTTTGTAGACACCTTTTAATTAGTGGTGGACTGCCACCACTATCCTAGACAAATTTAGTCTATTCTTAAGACATTTTTAGTCGAAAAATATATGTGTTTAACTAGGTTCATGAACCTAGAATTTTGTAAACTAGTAATTTAATCGTCTAAGTTATTAAAATTATTGCCAATTAAATATAATTTCAAATATAAACTAAACTTTAGGTAAACATAAGTTAAATGAGATACATCTAAGAACAACTTCATATTTATCTTACTCGCACTTAAATTTTAGTACGATTTTTAGGCAAATTCGGGATTTAATTCTGTCCAAATAAGCTAGTAACTACTTAGTTGTTGATCTGGCTTCATTATGAGAATCCGAAGAGTATTACGCAGAAACTTGATAGCCTGCGTATAGCATCAAGACGGATTTGATTTAAAATTTGCAGATGATTTTTTCAATCATATGTCATCGTGATCAAACGATACTGATATCTTTGAATTGAGCGAAGGCACTTAAAAATGACAGCTTCACTGCCCTGTCGAACAAGTTGAATTACATTGTATATAGACATAAAAAAAGCCGAGATTCTCGGCTTTTTTAGCATACAAAATAAGAAAAATAATTCGTAATTTACATCACATTTAGTTTATCTAATTTTTGTATTTTAATATCTTTTAGATAGCAACGATATTTACTGCATTTGGGCCTTTTTGACCTTGTGCAACGCTGAATTCTACTTGCTGACCTTCCATTAAGGTTTTAAAACCTGAACTAGCGATTTCGCTGAAATGAGCAAAAACATCTGGACCGTTTTCTTGTTGAATAAAACCAAAACCTTTAGTTTCATTAAACCACTTAACAGTACCTTTAACAACATTTGAGTTAGACATAATAAATCCTACTGATTTTTAATAATTTTTAGCCAATTTGTTGACTATTCATAACTTGAAAATAATAAAGAATGGAACTTAAAATCTGAAAAAACGAAGGATTATGACTAAAACTGCGATACTTAAAGAAGATTTACCGAAACAAGACTTTTTTTCTAGTTGAGTTAATAATACATGAATTAAACTAATATTCAAGTTTTTTTATATTTATTATTTATTTTGATGATAAATAAGAGATTAAATTTGATGACAACTAATCTTCCCTACTTAATCAAACAGTAAATTAAAATAGCCCATCAATTGAAGCATTATTCTGGCATTTATTTTGCTTAGCAATATTACAGTTTATAAAAATAGTAATATTGGGGCAAATATAGATGAGTTATGTTGCAAAAGAGCTCAGTCAAAGGAATACGTTATTACTCGGCTTGTCTTCTTTCCTGATACCGATTTTGATTTGGTGTGCGGTCAGCTATTTACCTTTTATTTGGCATCCACAAGTACAGATTACCCATTCAGGTAGCGTGACATATTTACAAGTCGATAGTCGTGTCAATAAAAACACTTTCTATAGTGAAGCGCAAAATGCAGTGAATGCCGGATTAGCCCCACCACAAGGCAAATTGGTCAACCCGATTTATTTACCTGCACCGCATGAAGTTGCAAAAGCTTTGGTGACGGCCTTTGTCACTGCGCCTGTTCAATCGGATGCGCCATGGTTCCATCAAAGTCTGTGGCACAGTATTAAAATTGTCTTTACTGCTTTTTTCATTGCCTCACTGATTGGTATTCCTTTAGGCATTTTATGTGGTTTTTCAGCACGTATTTCGCAGCTGACCGAACCCTTTGTTGAATTTTTCCGTTATTTGCCTGCACCTGCCTTTGGTGCATTGGCGGTTGCCATTTTAGGGATCAACGATGCACCAAAAATTGCCATCATTGTGATTGGGACTTTATTTCAACAAATTCTGATTATTGCCAATACCACACGTATGGTTGATCGCGGCCTGATTGAAGCGGGCTACACCCTCGGCACCAATAAACTGAAAAGCTTATTTCATGTCGTTATTCCGGCAGCGATGCCCGATATCTACCGGGATTTACGGGTACTTTTAGGTTGGGCGTGGACCTACCTGATTGTGTCTGAGCTGATTGGTACGACTTCAGGGATTACCTGGTTTATTACTCAACAAGCGCGTTATCAAAATTTCGACAATGTCTATGCGGCGATTTTGATTATTGGTGTGATTGGGCTGTTATGCGATGTGATTTTAATGAAATTGGGTCAACGCATGTTTAAATGGAAAGTGGGAGCAAAATAATGACAACAGAATTAAAACCAGAACAATTTGATGCACAGCAATATTTTAAGCGTATTTATGCCCGCCCTGTCATCTTAGAAGCAAAAAAACTCAGCCAGGTGTTTGGCACAGGCAAAGCACGGCGCACCGTTTTAAATCAGCTGGATTTACAAATTCATAAACGCGAATTTATTTGTGTGATTGGGCCATCGGGCTGTGGTAAATCGACGTTTAGCCGTGTGGTGGCTGGACTTGATGACTACACCAGCGGCGAACTTTTAGTCGATGGTCAGCCAATTCATGGCCCGAGTCCAGAGCGCGGTATGGTGTTTCAAGGCTACACTCTATTTCCATGGAAAACGGTTAAAGAAAATGTGATGTTTGGCCCAAAAATGAAGGGGCAAAGTCATGCGACAGCAGAAGCTCATGCGCGTGAATGGATCAACATTATTGGTTTGGAAAAATATGAAAACCATTATCCGAATGAGCTTTCGGGTGGGATGAAACAACGTGTTGCCATTGCCCGTGCATTGGTTAATGAACCAAAGGTTTTACTGATGGATGAACCTTTTGGTGCGCTAGATCCGCATACACGACAAAAAATGCAGCGACACTTGATGGACTTATGGCAAAACATCGACATCACCATTATTTTTGTCACTCATGATATGGACGAAGCGATTTTACTGGCTGATCGGATTGTGGCGTTAAAGGCCAATCCGGGTGAAATTAAAGAAATTATCGAAGTAGATTTACCGCGTCCGCGTTCGCCAGAACTGTTACTCACCCCAGAATTTAAACGCTTACGCGAACGGGTCGATTTTCTGGTACATGCACAAGAAGACGAACTTGATCCTGCGCTGGAAGATTTACCGGTTATTCCACGCATGACCAAAGTCAGCACGACAAAATAAATCTTAAGGCCTGTGGGACGACCCAGAGGTTTTCAAGCTGTGTTGGACGACCAACAATTGAGGTGATTGCGATGCAAACGCACTATGTACTCCCCCTTGTTGATATCTCAAAACTGCAAAGTTCTGCATTGTCAGATCGACTTGAGGTCGCGGCGGCTTTGGATAAGGCCTGTAAAGACAGTGGTTTTTTATATGTAACCGGTGAACAGTTTAATTTTGAATATGTTCAAGATCTAATTCAGGTCACTAAAGCCTATTTTGAGCAAGATATTGAACTTAAAATGCAGCGTTATATTGGCTTATCGAAAAATCATAGTGGTTATGTACCGATTGGAGAGGAACAGTTCTCTGACCAGAGTTATGATTTAAAGGAAGCCTACGACGTCAATTATGATTATCAAGGTGCAAAAAGCGACTGTCCATTACTCGGGCCTACGCTTTGGCCAGAGGATGCCCAATTTAAGCGCATCGTGAGTCAGTACTACCAACATTTACGTGCTATTAGCCAACAGATTTTCCGCAGTTTTGCTTTGGCACTGGGGGTAAATGAAGATTTCTTTGATGCCAAAATCACTGATGTGCCGAGCCAGCTGCGCTTAATTCATTATCCCTACAATCCTGAGGTCAAGGATGCCGCAGGAATTGGTGCGCATACCGATTATGAGTGCTTTACCTTACTTTTGCCGACGGCGCCAGGTTTACAGGTATTAAATAAACAAGGCGAATGGGTTGATATTCCGCTGATTGAAAATACCTGGGTGATGAATATTAGCGACATGATGGAAATTTTGTCCAATGGTAAATATCTTGCCACCAAACATCGCGTTAAAAAAGTCTGCGAAGAGCGTTACTCCTTCCCGCTGTTTTGTGCCTGCAATTACGACACCGTGATTGAGCCTATTGTTGAAACAGATACACCTCGATATTCAGCGTTGATTGGCGGTGAACATTTATTTAATCAAACGGCGCAAACCTTTCAATATTTAAAACAACGGATCGCCTCGGGTGAACTGGTATTAAAAAATGCGGTGCCCCTGTCTTCATTCGGTTTAAATGAAATACAGAAGGAAACCACATGAACCTGTTTGAAATTCTCCAAAAAATACCAGAGAGCCAAACGACTGCCGGTCTGATTCCCTGTTACTTATATGGTGTATTCAGACGTAAAAGTATTAGTTTTTTTAATGGACTGACAGATGAAAATACGATTGTATATTGGTTTCAATCACGCAGTTTCAGCATCGATTTACGTTTAAAACATCGCACCGAAACACCTGCCCATGAACGTCAAGGCTGGATTGGCAACACGCTTTGGGATGCAGAAAAAGCACTACTTTCATGGCAGGTCGCTGATGCTTCAAATTATCAAAATCATGTGCAATGGCCAGAGCCCGCAAAACTTCATGCCATTGGAAACTGTATTTTAGAGTTTTCACCAAGCAATGTGTATGTTGAAGACTGGCGTCAGCAAGTCCATTCAGGTCTGTATTTAGGCTTAAGATTAAAAACGGCTGTGGATGTTCAAACAGGTCAACAGCTCAAAATGGATGGTGGCCTGATTATCTGCGATCAGCACGTGGCCTATACGCTGACGCGTTTGCCGGAAATACAAAACATCGTGAGCCATTTGGATCTCACAGCAGATGGGCTAGACACTCATAATATTGAACATGTTGAAAGTTTTGAAGTATCTATAGGCACTGAGGGTCACACGAAATCTTATACCACCTCATTTAAGCAAAGCGATCAGCCATTTAATTTTGACGGTTTTGAAATCATCGATGATTCAACCTTAAAACAACGTATCGGGTTAAACGGACGTCAAATTGATTTGATTTTTGACATCGATATCTATCAGTCAAATTACCTGTTTCAAAAGCAGACGCTCACCACACCAGACAGTGAACACTGGTTAAAGTCCGAAGAAAGTCACCTCTTGTATCACGCTAAATTAACCCTGTAGGTGGCCTATGTCTTTTATTTATTTATCTATTGCGATTATTGCGGAAGTCATTGCAACTTCTGCTTTAAAAGCATCGAATGGATTTAGCATTTTCTGGCCTGCTATCGCCACGATTATTGGCTATGCCATTGCCTTGTTTTTCCTGTCATTGACCATGAAAACCATTCCGATGGGCATTGCTTATGCCATTTGGTCCGGAGCTGGCATTATTTTAATCTCGACAGTGGGTTTATTTGTTTATAAGCAACAACTTGATATTCCTGCTTTCATTGGTTTGGCCTTTATGATTGTGGGCATTATCATTATTAATGTCTTTTCCAAAAGTACAGAACTCTAAGCTTTATATGCACATGATAAAAAATCCCCGCTCTGGGGATTTTTTTAGGTCAATCACTTAAAGATTACAGCACCCCAAATCATGGTTTGGGATGCTGAATTTCATGCCATGCTTATTTCAGTTCTTCCACCAAAGTGGGCACAATCACGCTGTCGACATTCATTTCCGTGGTGTAAATACCATTGCTGACGTTGAATTTATTGACGTGATAACTTGAACCATAAATTGAATCAAATCCTGTTCCCTTGGTGAATACTTTTTTGTTTGCTTCTAGATCGAGCAAATGCGTGCCATTAATAAACTGTTCATAGACTTTTGCATCTACACCGACCCGTTTAGACATAATTGCAGCCGCATCCGCGCGCGTTGCAGGGTCGTTAATGTATTTAACGGTTTTATCCCATACCTGGATAATTTTTTTCCATTGCTCTTTATTGGCTTCTAAATGCGAAGGATTGACCGTTAAGGTATCGTAGATCAGCCCCGGTTTGTCTTTAGAAGTAAAAATAATTTTTGAACCAGCAACTGCGGATAAAGCCTGATTTGCCACCGGCTGCCAAACCGCAATCGCATCAATATCTCCTGTGGCAAAGACCTGAGGCAATTCATTGGTCATGGTATTGACCAGCTTCACATCCTTTAAGCTAATTTTTGCATCATCTAAAGCGGTCGATAATAACAAGTGATCAACCAAGCCTTTTTCAGTGGCAATGGTTTTGCCTTTTAAGTCATTGATGGAATTAATACCGTTTTTCGCAATGATGACATCATTTCCCGCAGAATAATCCGTTGCCATGATCATCACGCCTTTGGTACCCCCAGAACCTGTGACCAGATTATCGCCGTTGGTGACCATGACTGCATCCAATTGATTCGCTGCAAAAGCAGAAAGTGATGCCGAGTAATCGAACCATTTGAAATCGGCATTGACACCTGCCTCTTTTAACCAGCCCTTTTCAATCGCCACTTGCCAAGCCACCCAACCCGGCCAGTCGCTATAGCCGATGGTAATTGGTTTGCTATTTACACTACCTTCAGCTTTGGCTTTAGGTTCAGGAATCTTTGCGGTGTTGTCACAGCCGGAAAAAAATAGCGTGCTGAGCACGGCAACTGAAATGACAGACTTTTTGATCATTGTGATACTTCCCCTATACAAGTGCATTTAAATTTTGTGTTAGTCGTTTTGATCGATTGAATATAGTCACGCCATCCGCCGAAATGACTGATATCCGTTGCATCCGTCAAGGCATAAGCTTCGCAGATAAAACCTTTCACCCAAGTTCCATCTGCCAGTTGCACATTCCCAATACCGAGTGGTGCAGGAACTTCCGCTACAATCTGTCCAAATAAGGCAAACGGGATATCCCAGACTTCAACTTCAATGGCTTGTCCGCCCTTTTCAGTGCATTGCAAGCCGGGTTTTGGCGGTGTGGTATTTTTCAGTGCATACAGTTTGTAGTTCGATGCCGTTTTGGTTTTCTGTAATAAAGTCCCACCACGGGTGCTGAGCTGAAAATTCAGCGGCATCCCCGTAAGATGGGCACCGACGACTGCCAGTTTGACTGAATGTTGAGAGGCTATATTTTGCGTTTTTTCATAGTGCAGACTTGATGTGCCAAGGGGTAAATTTGCCGCGTGTTGCCATATTTGACCAAAATGCGCCAAGGCCTGATCCATCCATGCCTGAGCAATAAAAGTGACACCGCTGGGTAATCCATCAGCCCGAATAGTATTCGGCAAGGCTAATGCAGAAAGATCTGCAAAATTCACGAAATTGGTATACGCCCCCATGTGACTGTTTTTCACGATAGGATCCGCTTCTACATCGCTAATGGTATAAATCGTGGGTGCAGTTGGAACTATTAAGGCATCATAAGACTGTAATGCTAAATTAATTTGGCGCGCTAATTGCGCACGTTCATATTCAGCATTCATGCTATCTACAGCAGTAAATTGATCTGCCTGAGCAATGATTTGGGCGATAACAGGATGTGCCTGTTCACGTGGCACCATTTTTTCTACGGCACTGGTACGCTCAGCCACCCAGGCTTTGTTATATAGTGCAGATGCCAGCTGGTTAAAAATACTAAAATCAATTGCTTCAACTGCATAACCCAATGACTGGACGCGCTTTACAGCCAGTTCAAAAGCTTTTTGGCTTTCGGCATCGCCATAAAATTCCAGTTGTGCCGGAATGGCAATTTTGCCTTTAGAGAATTGCGTTGGTACATTGGCCGGATGCGGACGGGAATATTCATCCGTTTCGTCATAGCCTTGCATGACTTGAGCAACTTGCCATGCATCATCGACTGTTAAGGCAAATATTGAAATCACATCAATGGTACGGCAAGCTGGAATTAAACCTGTTGTTGAGAACCAGCCTTTGGTTGGTTTTAATCCGACAATATTATTGTGTCCTGCCGGAACACGACCGGAACCTGCAGTGTCTGTGCCTAAAGAAAATGGTACCTGACCATTCGCCACGGCAACCGATGAACCTGAGCTTGATCCACCACTGATATATTCCGGATTAAAGCTATTTTTGACTGCACCAAAAGGTGAACGTACGCCGACCAAACCGGTTGCAAATTGATCAAGATTGGTTTTACCAACCACAATGGCACCAGCTGCTTTTAAGCGAGCGACCACACTGGCATCCGCTGTTGCCAAATAAGCCGCTTCTTTACATGCAGCAGTAGTATGAAAGCCTGCAACATCAATATTGTCTTTGACTGCAAATGGAATACCGTAGAGTGGTAAATCTTGTGCAGATTGATCTTTTAAAGCATCAATTTGTGCCTGAATATGCGCGGCTGAAGCAATTTCAATCCAGGCATGATCATCGTTATTGAATGTTTTGATGTACTGAATTAAATCGCTAAGCTGAATCTTTTGCGTTAAATACGCCGTTTTCCAATCTTGAATAGTCCATAACTTTGACATAGTCAGTCTTCCTTATTTTTCATGATTTTGTGGAATGGGTGGCATCACGGCATCCATCATCTCCAAATGCCCTTTGATGACCCCTTTTAAAGCAATAAATTGTTGGCTAATGTGCTGTAGTTCATCACTAACACCCTGCATTAGCATCACTTGTAAAATTTTTTCGTCATCGAGCTGAATATGCAGCGAACTAATGACTTGAGATAAAAACTGTTGTTGCAGGTCAATTAGTTGTGTACGCAAGGGTTTTAGGCTCACGTCATAAAGTAAAGTCAACGTGCCAACCATCACCGCGTTATGTTCGATATGATCGGCAATTAAATATTTATTGATCATGTCGACAATAGCTTGCGAACGACTTTCGTAGTGCTGCTCTACAATTTTTTGATCGAGCGCATTCAGCGTTTGTTCAGGCACAGTAATACTGATACGTGCCAGTTTTTGTTTTGGCACAGTGCTATCCTCGCGAATGATCCTGTTTCACGTATAAACCGGCACGTGCACTTAAAAGTTCAATTAAAAATTTTTTCCATGGATGCAGTACTTTTTTCTGTTTGGCAGCGTTCATGTACATCTCCTTTTTTTGGGTATTACCAAAATTTTGTTTTGTATTACTCAAGGAAATGCAGAAAGCGTGCCAGTTTTGGCTTTTATTATTTAGATGACAAACTCAGATAAAATGGCAAAAAAAAAGCCCCACTACGCTGAGATGGGGCTTGCTTGGAATTAAGCTGAGTTGATTAATTCACCGGCTTATTTCATATTATTGCTCATGTACTGTAATTTTTTTTATACATGATGAGTTGACCGATGATTGTAGTTGAGTGATCAAGTGGATTGCTCTCCTCTGTTTAGGTGGTATATAAATAAAAGCAGAAAGCGTGCCAAAATTTAAAATTAAGTGAATTAAGTCGTAATGGTGTATAAAAAGCCCTACGAAAGCCTAGTGAAACAAAACGATGGCGATTGACCTATCTTAAGTATGCTTAAAAAATGTACCACAGTGCACCATTGGGGTTCACTAGTGCATCAAAGCGTGGCTTGTCTTGTGTCAAGCTGTGTGACATTAGGCCGTAGTCATAGCGATTTACCAATAAATTTGGGGGTGTTGATTCGTGCATGGTGGAGTTGGTATTTGGCTGTTAAGTAGTAAAACAAACTGATATATGTAAAATAAAGGAAAATTAATTAATTCAACAATCAAGGATAAAAACTTTCTATGGGAAGTTATGCTTCGACCCTTATAAATAATTACGAATTATTCTATATGAAGAACCATTTTGACCAATGGTTCTTTCATAAAAATGACCGAGTCCGTATCATTAAAAACGGAGAAATAAAATTTATTGGTTATAGGGTCGATTTACACACACTGAAAAGAAGACTTAATCTTGCGGGATTTGATAAAAATTTTGCTATAAATGACTTTAATGAAACCATAAATCAATGGATTGATTATTTAAAAATAGTACCTTCAAATTTCGAAGATGAGGAAATTCTTAAATTATCCAAAGAACAATTAAATTTATTAATGGATATAGATTTTGATAAATGGTTAAGGCTTTTGCCCGATTTTTTAAACTCTAGCTCAAATCAACTTGATACAGATATAAAAAATAATGAATTAGCTTCATCACTATCTAATATTATTCTTAATTTTGATATTAGCGTCATGGCGAGTGCATCATGTTCTTTTCCATGTAAACACTTAGAAAGCTTAACTATAGCTTTAATTGAATTAGAAAATACTAAGGGATTTTGTGAGGTTGACTTAACTGATCTGTATCAAGGTGGTTGGATTGAAGACTTTGAAGATTTAGCTCAACAAGAAAATAATAAAACTTATTTTTTTGAAAATTTTGAGATATCTATAAATGATTTGAGAAAACTTCAAACTTTAGAAGCTAAAAATCCTGTATTAAATAAGATGCTCCTATCTAGTTCAATATCTGCAATGGAAGCATATTTATTCGATACATTCAAAAAACAAGTCTTAGAGCGAGAAACGATCAAACGAAAATACGTTAAAAGTTATAAAAGTTTTCATAGAGGCGGTAAATTAGATGCAAATGAACTTTTTGATTTTTTAGATGCCTTAGACGAAAAAATTTCTAGAGAAATTGATGAAATATCATTTCATAATATTAACCTTGTAAAAGGACTTTACCATAACATTCTGCATTGCCAATTCAATGAGTCTTTTCTATCCAAGCTCAATGAAATTATAAAAAATAGACACGATATTGTTCATCGTAATGGAAAAACCGTGTCGAATGAAATAATTTCAATTTCTAATGATGATTTAAATAATGCATTTGAATGTATTTTTAATTTTATTAAAGATATTGATTCACAAATTATTAATCATTTATTAGATGAGTAAAAAACCAATTTCGTTAGAATTGCTCATAATACGTAAATAAAAAGACCGCCTAAGCGATCTTTTTTATTCCTATCTTATCAAGCCACTGGCGCCAAGGTAAACAACACCTGCCCCGTTTTCACCGTTTGCCCTTTTTCAATAGTGATGGCATCTACACGCATACGCTCAGGCGCAATAATAGGAATCTCAATCTTCATCGCTTCAATGACTGCAAGCGTTGCACCTTCTTCCACAATATCCCCCGACTGACATTCAATTTTCCAGATTGAACCCGGCATATGCGACTCTACCGCACAGCCACCTTCAGGCACTTCAACACCTTCACCATCATCCACAGCATCCAGGCTTTCAGAGACATATTCTGCAAGACCTGCTTCATGCCAACGACGGCGTTCAGCATCAAAGTTGACCTGTTGCACGGCTTTAAAGGCAGAAATCGATTCTTGATTTTCAATTAAGAAGTCGTTGTATTCTTTCAGGTTCAATACGCCTTCTTCAATACGAAGTTTTAAACGACCCGCCTTAAAGTCCTCACGCATTTGCATGAGTTCGGCTTCAGAGACTTCATAAAACTTAATTTGGTCAAAGAAGCGCAATAACCACGGCATACCTTGCTCAAAGTCAGGGTTTTTACGGTAGCGTGACCACATTTGCGAAGTACGACCGACAAACTGGTAGCCACCTGGGCCTTCCATACCATAGACACACATATAGGCACCGCCAATACCGACAGCATTTTCAGGGGTCCAAGTCCGTGCAGGGTTATATTTGGTGGTGACCAAACGCTGACGTGGATCAAGTGGGGTTGCCACAGGCGCGCCCAAATACACATCGCCTAATCCCATGACCAAATAACTGGCGTTATAGACCACATCTTTTACAGCTTGTTTGTCTTTTAAGCCATTAATACGACGGATAAATTCGATATTGTCCGGACACCACGGCGCATCTGGACGCACGGTTTGCATATAACGTTCGGTTGCCAGTTGCGTTTGAGAATCTTCCCAAGCCAGTGGCAAATACACCGTACGTGATGGCACTTGCATTTCGGCCACATCAGGAAGTTCTGCTTCAGCCACTTGAAGCATACGCAACAAATCAATCTGATCAAGCTTAGTCGAATCAAAGTGAATTTGTAGCGAACGAATACTCGGAGTGAGGTCAATAATGCCTTGAATATTTTGATCTTTCACCCATTGCATCAAGGCATGAATACGGAAACGTAGATTCAGATCTAAAACCAGCTCGCCATATTCCACCAACATATAGTTGTTGCCGGCAGGACGATAGACCACATCAGGTGTGCCATTTTGACCTTTTAAGGTATCTAAAATTGCAGATTTTAAGGTGCTAATTTCAGGATAGAACGACTCATCAAATGTCACATCTTGCGTATCCGCTGATGTCAATTGCGCATGAAATTTTTCATTGAGCAATTTGGCTTGGTGGTAGCTGACAGGCACAAATTTAACTTTATCACCTGCTTTGACTTGACCGAGTTTCCATAACTCAGAGTTGATCACCACCGCAGGACAGACGAAACCACCTAAACTTGGACCATCTGGACCCAAAATAATCGGCATATCACCGGTGAAGTCAATCGCACCAATGGCATAGGCATTATCATGAATATTCGATGGATGCAGACCTGCTTCACCACCGTCTTGACGTGCCCATTCAGGTTTAGGCCCAATCAAACGGATACCAGTACGGCTTGAGTTAAAGTGAATTTCAAACTCGTTGGCAAAGAAAGTATCAATATCGTTTTTTGTGAAGAAATCTGGCGCACCATGCGGACCATACATGACCGCAATTTCCCAAGTATTTGAGAATGTCGGGATTTGATCTTCTGCCAACGCTTTCACTTCATCCGATGTAAATGCCGTAATTGGAAGCATATCGCCAATCAATAAGTTACGACCGGCATGACCACCAAACTGACCTAAAGTAAAGGTCGCTTGTGAGCCTAAGTATTCAGGTACATTCAGACCGCCTTTAATCCCGATATAGGTACGGCAACCTGTGGCGATCTTGCCACATTTTAAAATTTGACCTTTACGGACATTCACGGTTTGCCACATTGGAACGGCAACACCCTCCAAAGTTGATGGCATATCGCCACCTGCCAAGACAATTTGGCTATCGCAATGGAATTTTAAACTTGGTCCTTGGAGTGTACATTCTAAACCTGTGGTATTGGGTGCATTGCCCAACAGTTGGTTCGCCACATTTAAAGACAGTGGATCAATCGCACCGGATGGTGACACACCGACATCCCAATAGCCCAAACGACCTGTGACATCTTGCACGGCGGTTTGAATGCCCGCTTGCAGGACTTCAATTTTCTGAGTTTTCCACTCAAAGGTATTTAAAAAACGAGTAGTTTGTGTGCCTGCTTTAAAAACATCGCAGTCGATAATATTTTGTAAATATTCAAGGTTGGTTTCAATCCCTGCCACTTGCGTTTTAGAGAGCGTATCGGTCATGGCTTGAATCGCTGATGCACGCGTGTCGTTCGTGACAATGATTTTGGCAATCATCGGATCATAGAATGATGAGACGTTTGAGCCTGTTTCTACCCATGTTTCATTACGGGCATCGGCATCAAACTCGACATGAGTGAGTAAGCCCGCACTTGGTTGGAAGTTTTTGATAGGATCTTCCGCATAGAGACGTACTTGAATCGAATGCCCTTTAGACTCGAGTTGTGTTTTTGGTGCAACCCAATCGCCACTCCCTAAAGTCACCATCCATTCGACAAGGTCGACACCGAAGACTTGCTCCGTCACCCCATGTTCAACTTGAAGACGGGTATTCACTTCCAAGAAATAAAATTCTTGGGTTTCGGTATCCATCACAAATTCAACGGTTCCGGCAGAACGGTAGTTGACTGATTGCATTAGTTGAATCGCGACATTTTGCAAATACGTACGTTGTTCATCATTCAGGTGTGGTGCAGGTGTTTCCTCAATCACTTTTTGGTTACGACGTTGCACCGAACAATCACGCTCGCCGAGTGCCAAGATTTGACCTTGACCATCACCAAAGATTTGCACTTCGATATGACGGGCATTTTGTACGAATTTCTCTAAATACAGCCCTGCATCTTTAAAGTTGGCTTGCGCTAAATAGGACACGGTTGCGTATGCATCTTTCAGTTCTTCAGCATTCCACACCAAACGCATGCCGATTCCGCCACCGCCTGCGGTACTTTTCAGCATCACAGGATAGCCAATACGGTCAGCCTCAAGCAGTGCTTCGGCTTCATCAGCCAACAACTGACTGCCCGGAAGTAACGGCACATTGGCTTGAATCGCCAATTCACGCGCCGTGTGTTTCAAACCAAAAGCTTTCATCTGCTCTGCATTTGGCCCTAAAAATACAATGCCTTGGGCTTCACAAAGATTACAGAATTCTGCATTTTCAGACAGGAAGCCATAACCCGGATGAATCGCTTCAGCACCGGTTTGTTTTGCGACTTCTAAAATTTTATCGACATTGAGATAGCTTTGGCTAGCAGGTGCATCACCTATCAACACCGCTTCATCGGCTAAAGTCACATGCAATGAATCTCGATCCGCTTCTGAATACACCGCAACCGATTGGATACCTAATTTTTTAAGGGTACGAATAACACGACACGCAATTGCACCACGGTTGGCGATGAGAACTTTATTAAACCCATATTTTAAAGTCATAGTCTTATACCTCGCCTTCACGGACAATCAGTTGAATTTTAGTGGGGTTATAGGCATTGCATGGGTTATTCAGTTGTGGGCAATTCGAGATCAGTACGATGAGATCCATCTCGGCTTTAATTTCCACATATTTGCCCGGTGCAGAAATACCATCATCAAACTTTAAGTGACCGTCCGAAGTTACTGGTACATTCATAAAGAAGTTAATGTTTGGCCCAATGTGACGCACATTTAAACTATGCTTTTTGGCAATTGGATGTTGCGACAATGCAATCATGAAGTTGTTACGGCAACTGTGCATTGGGTATTTGTCTAAGCTATAACGTACCGTGTTACTTTCACATGAACATGCACCGCCTAAAGTGTCGTGGCGACCGCAATTGTCATCGTTGATGGTGGCGATTTCATTGCCAAAGTTGGTATAAAGCGTTGTGCCTTTTTCTAAATATATTTGACGATTCATCGCCAAAGTATCGGTTGCGCTATAACGCTCTTCAGGATTGGAAGCAGAAATAAACAGCGTATCGACTGCTTGGTTACCTTCTAAGTCGACGATACGGAAATACTGTCCTTTTTTGACTTCGCACATCCACGCTTCACCGGCAGGACATACTTCACTTAACACAGATTTATCCTGATTTTGTGTTGGGTTGACTAAGGCTGTCATGTTGTATTCCCCCAATTAAGCGCTAAGAGCGTAATAACGATTGTTGTTTTGGAACGCTCGCTGATTTTGCGGGCATGAATCACGGCACACGTCGGTATCGCCTAAAGGCAGTGCTTTAAACAGTGACAGTTGAATATCGGCAGGTGCATATTCAGTCGAATTGTCTAAAGCATGTGGTGCACTTGATAAAAATACTAAGCAGTCCATTTCAAAACGCAGTTCAATCACTTGATCGGTATTGTCAGATGCCACATAAGACAAGTTACCATTGTCATCTGGCGCGACTTTGGAAAAGAGATTTAAGGTACTGCTTAAGTCAGTTGCAGATAATCCAAATTTGGTCATCTCGAGCAATAAGCTGTCTTTGCCATTGCGGTACATATCGTTGCGTGCGTCTTGGAAAGTCTTAGCGCCAAACTGCGCTTCAATTTGCTGTGCGGTACTTGGCGCACAAAAAGCGTCATTCCAACCGTGATCATCTTTGACAATGGAAATCATCGCACGTCCAAGGTCAGAGGCTAAGATATGCCCTGTACTCAAAAATGCGGTGTGTTGAGCTTTTAAGCTGTCTGGCATGTTATAGGCTTCAAGCTTATCTTCTGCATTGACGCAGAATAGAGAAACATTGGCATTTTCACTTAACGCTTTAAGTTGTAATACTGCGCCACGCTGAATGCGTGCAGACCAATGATGTCCACCCGGCAAAACCTCAGTCCAAAGTGATTGATTATTATGATAGTTGCTTAAGCCCATTGCGGTTACCTCTTCGGTTGTTGGCATGACCTCCCGGGCTTTTATCCCTCCGTGTAGTTCTTGCGAACCGTGAACTCTCGGTCTCAGGCATATGTCACGTGTGGAGCGAAACATATCGGAACCCTAGATCACTTTTAATCTAACAAGGTCAATGCAAAGGCTGTGCCAATTTAGTAATACTTTTTTCTGTTTTAGTCATACTATTTGGGTTCAAAAATGATACATTTAAGATGGACGGTAAAATGCATGCACCATGATTGATCAATTTCTATAGCTTATAATACATACTTGTTTTTATATTCTTGGTTTTTAGGGGCTATTGGCAACATTTCTTATTGCTTTTGCCCTCCATTGGTTTGAACAAAATTTCGATTCGTCTGATTTTCTAATGTTGTAGTTGTGTAAATTTTGACTGTGTGGTTAGATCATTAAAAAAATAATAAGGAATAAAAAAATGAAATTCCATTTGCTCGTTGTTTATATGGCTTTGACTTGTAATTTTGCTCATGCAGCACAATGCTTATCAACAAGTGAATCAAAAGAATTAAATAATATTTATCAAAATTCGAGTGAATTTTATCGCCATGTCAAACTCGATTGTCAGTCTAGCAATGAAATAGTTCAAAAAAACTGTGCCTCTCCCGAACATAAAAAAATATTAGAAATATATCTTCGGACTGCAATCTATGATTATGAAAATACTCATGGAGAAACATTAACCGGTAAACCATACCAACGTGAATATCATTCTGCGTTCAAAGAAGTTACCAATAGTTTTGATAGTTGTGACGATTTAAAAAAATCTTTGAAATATTTCTTATCTACGTCTATCTGGGCGGATTGATGAGTATTTAAAGTATTTCCTAAATGATTGGGTTTACGTTCAAGCTAACAAGCAGTTTATAGATCATGGTTTTATTCGTTTTTTGGTGAAAAGGAATAAATAGTCACTGCTGATAAATACCGACAACCACTATGGGAACTGCAAACGCTAATGCTTTATAAGAGAAGTAAAAGATGTATTTTTATCCTTTTTTATCACTGTACTCTAGCTATGTTAATCTTTGGGTAGATTTTGCGTAGATAACAAATCTTGAAAAAAAGAGGAACGTATCATGGGTTACCAACACATATTACTGGCTGTTGATGATTCCCCTATTGCCATTGCTGCAGCTGATCAGACTATTATTTTAGCCAAAGCATTAGGCAGTAAAGTCACCATAGCGAGTGTTGTCGTGATAGATCCTTTAACCAGTGTCAGTTTTTATAAAAGTGTACCTGGAATAACGGATTATTATATGGAAGCAAAAGCTCATGCTAAAAACATTTTGGCTGAGTTAGGACTGAAATTTACCAATCTAGGTATTGAAACCCATACAAAACTTCTCAGTGGTCAATCCCCAGCGGAGGCCATCTCTAAACTGGCTGATGAATTAAATGTTGATTTAATCGTCGTCGGTTCTCATGGGCGTACCGGTTTTAAAAAAGCTTTTCTCGGCAGTATGGCCCAAGAGATTTTGACCTCAAGCCATGTACCGGTACTTGTGGTAAAACACACAAAAAATTCGGGATGAATAATAAATTAGCCCACGCAAAAGTGGGCTAATTTATTCTATGATTCCCTATAAAGATGGTTATAAAAGTAATTAAAAATATTTAAAAAACCGATTTATACAAAATAGGTTGTCCATTGGCTTGATTGAGCAATTTAGCTTAAAAGCTTAAGATTCTTCACGCTGTAATTCATTCACCGTTTGTCTCTGCTTTGCAAACCACTGATCACGACGCTCAAATAAACGTGGCGCCGCGTGATTGACCTCATCAATTAAAGCCTGTAAATCGGCATTTACCAAGCGACCATTTTCAACCACAATCTGTCCCGCCACCATTGTCATGACAACATCTTGACCTTGAACTGCATGGACTAAATTGGTATGCAAATTAAATAACTTTCCTTGGTCAATCAATGGCGTCATACGGGGAGTAGCAATATTCACTGCGATCAGATCTGCTTGTTTACCGACTTCCAATGAACCAATTTCATCTTGCATACCCAAAGCTTTAGCTCCTGTGATAGTCGCCATTTGGCAAACTGACCAAGCATCCAGTGCGGCCGCATCCAGCGAAGAAAATTTGGCTAGTAGTGACGCCGTTTTCATTTCTTCAAATAGATCCAGGTTATTGTTTTCTTTTTCCCCATCAGTACCCAGACCCACCGCAACGCCTTGGCGTAGCATTTCAACGACAGGCGCTGCACCGGAGGCCAATTTCATATTGGAAATCGGATTATGCGCTACACCGACCGCATGTCGCCTTAAAATCTGAATTTCATTTGCATCTGCCCAGACGCAATGTGCCAACAGGGTTTTAGGCAGATCCAGCAAGCCCAGTTTTTGCAGACTCTCAATCGGGCGAATGCCTGAACGGCGCAGGTTTTCCTGTACATCAAATTGGCTTTCATTGCTGTGGGTATGAAAACCGGTTTGATAATCCTGACAAAGTTTCTCAATACGGCTTAATGCTGAAGCTTCAGCATAAAACAGGTGCTCTAAACCCACCCAAACCTGAATGCGTCCATTCGCCTGCTGATGCCAACGGTTGATTAAAGCCTCATTACTTTTTAAGGTTTCAAAATAATTGTGATCCGGATGCTCTGCGACATAAGGCACAAGAACAGCACGAATTCCCAACGCTTGCGCAGCTTCAGCACTTCCGTCCATATAGCGCCACATATCGACAATGGTGGTGGTTCCCGACAAAAGTGCCTCGGCATAACACAAATAAGAGGCAATTTTCGCATCCTCTGGTGTCAACACCCGGTGCATCGGGTCAATATACTGCTGTAACCAATCCCAAACCGGTAATCCTTCTGCCGTGCCACGTAATAAACCGGAATGACAATGGGTATTGATCAAGCCCGGCATCAGGATCGTTTGTGGGTAATCCTCAATGAGCACCTCTGGATAGCATTGGGTTAACTGTGCCAATGTACCAACTGCTTTTATTTGGTCTCCATCAATCAGTATCGCGCCATTTTTAATACATTCATTCTGCGCATTCATGGTCAGGACATAGGAAGCTGTTAAAATTTTCATGATTTATACTCAAATCTATTCTATTTATGATGAATGGCTGCGGTTATGGCACGAAGGTTTTACCTAAAGAAGATGGCAAATTCATTTTGAGTACTTTTTTATTCCGCGAAATCATGACCAGTACCACAATGGTGGCTTGATCCATGTGTTGGCGTTCAAGTTCAATGGGCATGTCCTGATAATGCAGCCAGCGCTGTCCATGAGAAACCACGTCATAATTGGCTTCTTTGATCGCCTCGACAATATAGGGGTTACGTACCAATGCCATACCGACGCCGAAAATGGTCATGGGTAAATTGCGTTTTTTAAACTCTTTATGAATCCGCCAAAAGCCAGCACGTGAGCCGTATTCATACATTGAATCCATCGACATATGTTTGTCAGGAAAACTTGCTGCGCCAATAATGTCAGATAAGAACTGTTCGGAGCCGACATCACCATGTTCAACGTGGTTTTCGCCACCTTCTTCATAATTCAGTACAAACTGTACCGCGATACGGGCTTGGTTTGGCCACTCCACTTTGGGTGGTTCGCCATGGTAGCCAATCAGGTCACGTGAATAGGGCGCGCTGCGAATGTCATCAATGAGTTCTTGGCCGCGTAAATAAGTCGTCGTCACGTTAAATCCCTAATGTGTTATATCAAATCATCAATTTTCTATAACAGCGATAAGCAATTTATGCGCCAAAAGGATTCATTTAATTCTTTCTAAATATATCCACCATCTTAGCTAATTGCTCCATACCATCAAATGTCGTTGGAATTTTGTCATAGGATAATACGAGTAGTAAAAATAGAATATTGGTGAGTTTTATTCTTCATACCAACTTTCATCAAAGGCTTCAATATATCCGAAATCAACAATATCGTTATCCAAACTAAAATTTTCAATTGAAATTTCTATATTATCTAAATCTTTCAATTTTTCAGGTTCGAAATCACAAATCACAATAGCTTCAAAATCTTTTTCAAACTCACCACTAACCATCCGACTACTTAAATTTATCTCTTCCTTATCAATTGAATCCCATACAGAAAAACTAAAACTAGCTTCAACCTCAAAATTAATTGATCCTCTTAATTTTATTGAAAATTCATTAATCTCATGATTAATCTCAATTAATTCAATTGATTGATAGTCTGCTGAAATAAAACTGAGATTTTCAACTTCATTATCACATGTAGATAAATGTGAATCAGCTTCAGCATGAATATATTCTTGTTCTAAAATAACTGAGATTTTTCCGTCCAATTTTTGATTCAAAGCATTTAAAAATACAATATCAAATCCATTATCTTCAAACTGTTCAAAAAACTTATCTTGATTATTTTGCAAGACTAGAATTTCTATTGCCTCTGATAATTTAGTTCGAACATCAAGTTCATTAGATTGTGAACAATACTTCCCCCAACCCTTATCCCCGGAAACAGTTAATATATTCTTTTCATGGGTCTCGGCATAACCTTCTAATACTAGTAAAGCAATTGCATCAGGAAATTCCCTTTTCTTTTTTTCAGTATTTTCAAAAGGTAACTGAGTATTTTTATATAAATCAATCAAACTGTTGACATGTAAATATTCAGATGAATTCAGGATTTTTGCACCTGTGGCTTGTAAAAAACTTTGAATTCGACTATCCACTAACTCTGCTATTTCATCGGTTTTTAAATTCCTCATAACCTCTAAAGCAGAGTTCAATTCAGGAAAAAAATTTGCTTCTATTATTGTTTTAAATTCTTCAATTTTTGGCTTTGCATTAATTGTATCTTGTAGTAAATGTTTCTTTATTTCAATTAAGATTATATCTGGTACTAAAAGCTCAACCCCTGTATCTTTGAATTGTTCTAACTTATTTAATAAACTTTTTTCAAAATTATATTTAAGTGACTTTAAAGTTGAGTTATCGATACTAATCGCATTGTATTTTGAAAACTTTTTCATTTTTACTACCATTTCATTATTAGTATCAAAATAAATCAAAATTCGATTACGCGATAGTATTGATGCCCTCTATTTTATTAGAGGGCATCAATACTTGATTAAAACAAAAAATACCTCTGCGCCATCGGCAACACTTCAGCTGGCTCACAAGTTAAATGCACTCCATCTGCCCGCACTTCGTAAATTTCTGGATCAACTTCCATCACTGGGGTATAGGTGTTGTGCTTCATGTCCGCTTTAGAAATATTTCGGGTATTTTTCACGGGTGAAATTATTTTTTTAAGCCCTAATTTTTCCGCTACACCATTTTCAATACCCGCTTTCGACAAAAAGGTAATACAGGTGTTATGTACACCTCGTACGTTTGCACCAAACATCGGACGGTAATGCACAGGCTGCGGAGTTGGGATAGAGGCATTAATATCCCCCATCGGTGCCGCGGCAATCATGCCGCCTTTAATAATCATGGAAGGTTTTACACCAAAAAAAGCCGGCTTCCATAACACTAAATCTGCCAGTTTACCTTCTTCAACCGAACCAATTTCATGGCTTAGACCATGGGTAATGGCAGGGTTAATCGTATATTTGGCAATATAACGCTTCACCCGATTATTATCGTGCGCGGCATTATCACCTTCAAGTACACCTCGTTGCACTTTCATTTTATGTGCAGTTTGCCATGTTCGAATGATCACTTCACCAACACGGCCCATGGCTTGCGAATCTGAAGACATCATCGCAATTGCACCCAAGTCCTGCAAAATGTCTTCAGCTGCAATGGTTTCTCGGCGAATCCGACTTTCTGCAAAGGCAACATCTTCTGAAATAGCCGGGTCAAGGTGATGACAAACCATCAACATATCTAAATGCTCATCAATAGTGTTGATGGTATAGGGACGCGTCGGATTGGTTGAAGACGGCAAAACATTGGGCTGACCGATGGCTTTTAAAATATCTGGTGCATGTCCGCCACCCGCACCTTCGGTATGATAGGTATGAATGGTCCGGTTTTTAAATGCAGCCAGAGTTTCTTCTAAAAAACCACTTTCGTTAAGCGTGTCGGTATGAATCGCGACCTGGACATCATATTCATCTGCCACCGTTAAACAATTGTCGATGGCTGCCGGGGTTGATCCCCAATCTTCATGCAATTTCAAACCCACCACACCAGCTTCAATCTGTTCACGAATCGGATCCGGCAAACTCAAATTGCCTTTGCCGAGTAAACCAATGTTCATGGGTAAATCATCAATAGCTTGTAACATGGTGGCAATATGCCAAAGTCCCGGAGTAACTGTAGTTGCAGAAGTCCCTGCCGCCGGTCCTGTACCGCCACCAATCATGGTGGTGGTACCAGACATGAGTGCTGTTTCAACTTGTTGCGGGCAAATCCAGTGAATATGGGTATCAATTCCACCTGCGGTGAGAATCTGTCCTTCGCCGGCAATGACTTCGGTCGCTGCACCTAAAGGAATGGTGATATTGGGCTGAATATCTGGATTTCCGGCTTTACCAATTTTCCAGATTCGGCCATTTTTCAAACCGACATCGGCTTTGACAATGCCCCACCAATCGATAATCAAGGCATTGGTAATCACTGTATCAGCAACATCTTGCGCCAAGAGTTGGGACTGCCCCATACCATCCCGAATCACTTTACCGCCGCCAAATTTGACTTCTTCGCCATAGGTGGTCAGATCTTTTTCAACCTGAATGAACAATTCAGTATCGGCCAAACGAACGCGATCCCCCAGCGTTGGACCAAACATTTCTGCATAAGCGCGGCGTGACATTTTCATACTGGCTACCTTCATTTTTTAAATTTTTAATTGGGTTTAATTTAGTCAAGTTTGCCCATGACACGACCAGCAAATCCGTAAACTTCACGCAGTCCGACTAAAGCAATCAATTCAATCGAGCGACTTTGCCCCGGTTCAAAACGCACAGCGGTACCGGCAGCAATATTTAAGCGGTAACCACGCGTAGCCTCACGGTCAAATTGCAGCGCATCATTGGCTTCAAAGAAATGAAAATGTGAGCCGATTTGAATCGGTCGATCGCCGGTATTGGCTACAGATATTTTTAAAGTTTCACGACCGACATTCAGCTCGATATCGCTGTCTGGAGTAATGACTTCGCCAGGAATCATAATCTTGTCCTTATTATTAAAGAATCGGCTGATGTACCGTGACCAGTTTAGAACCGTCCGGAAAAGTCGCTTCAACTTGCACTTCAGCAATCATTTCAGCAATGCCATCCATGACATCATTGCGGCTAAGTAAAGTCGTGCCGTAATGCATCAATTCACTGACGCTCATACCGTCACGCGCCCCTTCAAGTAATGCCGCGGAAATAAAAGCAATCGCTTCCGGATAATTCAGTTTTAAGCCGCGAGCTTTACGACGCTCCGCCACCAAGCCGGCAGTAAAAATCAACATTTTGTCTTTTTCTGTTGGATTGAGTTCCATAAACGGTTCCTAATTCATGTATTTATGTCTAAGCAAAATGTGTGCAAGATTAGATATTGGGTGTTCTCCCTCCCTTTGGGATGAGAGACAATGTCTGGCAAGAGAGGGAGGATTTTAATAAATGTTTAATCACCTCTCCCTTGCGAAGCAGTGCTTCTCATCTTCTATAAGGAGAGGGAACAAAAGGATCATGTCCGCCAAATTCTTGGAAACTCTTCGTCTAAATCAAACCAATAACGTCTTAATCGTGCTCGAATCGCGGCAAAAGCGTCATGACATTGCCGTACATCATCCCCTAAAAAACGTGCGCAAATGACATCACCCAACACCGTCAAAGTGACCTTGATTTTCATCCGGGTGATCAGCTCGCGAATCACGGTAACGTATTCATCTAAGTACAGCGTAGCGCGATATTTTTCCGGTGCAACCGCCCATAAACTGCCCATCACGGCCTGACCATTCATGCCCAAACAAGAGCTTAACCAACGGTCATTACCGACAAAATTTAAACTGTCTGCCACCAACAATTTATTTTCGCGCAGCAGCTTAAAATGATTACGGTATTGACCCTCACTAAACTGTTCTGCACAGGCTTGGCGACCAATCACCAACATGTCCCAACCAATAAAGCTCGATGTTCGATCTAACTGAACGGTGGTTTCTGAATGTGCGTGCGCTCCATTGAATAGCATGGTTTCTTGCGGCAGCCATTCGAAAATAGCGTTGTCTTTTAAACGAATCTGAATATGTTGAAAGGCCGATTTACCGGTGGTTTTGTACCATTTCCCGGCACCCGGTGTAGTCACCAAGGCATGTGCGTCAGCATCCACCTGCATATCAAAAGTCAGATGATCCCCCCCTGCAATACCCGCAGGAGGATGGACAATAATGGCATGACAAATCCCGCTCTTTTCCGGCCAAAGCATTTTTTGCACCCGTACAGGTCCGCTATGTTTTCGATGCGCCAAGGTCGTGCGTTGCTGCGCAGCTTGATAACGAAAGCCTAGCTCGAGGCAGGCGTACCAAAGCTGCGATGGGTTCTGTGCATCAGCTGTTTTTGAAAGGGGTAAATTCAACATATTCATGATCAATACTGCTTAAAACGCATTAAGCCAGACCGATAACAGCAAGGATTGCAGCCAGTGCGGCTATAATTTTTCGACCATGCGGCAGGTATTTCTCAGTCAATGCACCTAAGCCTAAACCCGTCAGATAAATGATCGACATCGCAGAAACCATACCCAACATGAGTGGCAGCATGTGTCCTGATTGTCCCAGTTCATTGCCATGTGCCACACCATGGAAACTTGCGAGTAGCATGGTCGCGACAGCAAAAATACCATTGGATTTCATCAATAACGCTGTCGCCAAGACCGCTAAAGATAAAACAATGCCGTATTCTGCAAAAACATTGGGTAATACCTGCTGCTGTCCTAAAACAAAGCCTGCAATCATGGCTACCGCTAAACCGAAAAAGCCTACGACTTTCCAGCGTTGTGTGGCCGTCCAGAGCAAGACACCGAAAGCAATCGCCATGGTTAAATGATCCAAGCCGGTAAAAGGATGGCTAAATCCATTCCAAAAACTGCTTTCATGCGCATGACCAGGATGTGCCATGGCGATCATCGGTAAGCTTCCCATGACAACAGCAAAAAATCTTTTTAACATTGACATCACACTCCTGCTTAAGCCTTAAATAAGCCTTGTTTTTCAATAAAGGAAATGATGGATTCCAGTCCATCCTTGGTTTTCATATTGGAAAATAAGAACGGTTTCTCGCCACGCATGCGTTTGGCATCTTGATCCATCACATCCAGGTTGGCACCCACCATTGGCGCCAAGTCAGTTTTATTGATGATCAGTAAATCGGATTTGGTAATCCCAGGACCGCCTTTACGTGGGATTTTTTCTCCGCCCCCCACATCAATCACATACAAGGTTAAATCAGACAATTCTGGACTAAAGGTTGCCGCCAAATTGTCACCGCCACTTTCAATAATGATCAGTTCTAAACCGTCAAATTTTTCACATAGGTCATCAATCGCCGCCAGGTTAATCGAGGCATCTTCACGAATTGCGGTATGGGGACAACCGCCAGTTTCCACCCCCACAATGCGATCGGGGGACATCGCTTCATTGCGGGTCAAAAAGTTGGAGTCTTCTTTGGTGTAAATGTCATTGGTGACCACAGCCATATTGTATTTTTCACGCAAGGCCTGACATAAATTTAAGGTTAACGCCGTTTTACCCGAACCGACTGGTCCGCCAATTCCAACGCGTAATGGACTACGTTCTGACATCTGTATTTCCCCTCTTATTTCTTCAATTTTATATATTTATGATCTAAACAATCTTGAATATTGGTTTTCATGCTGCATGCTGAGCATGGCATAGCGTGGTAAAGCGCTACTGATTTCGGCATCGTCTAAATTCAGAGCGCGCTGAATTGCGTCAGGAATAAGACTATGTAAATGCCATAAAATCCGTTGTCCACTCATTTGTCCTAACGGTACTGTTTTGACCGTAGCCAACACTTGGTTTTCTAATACAGTGAAGGTATAGGCAGTGAGTACATCGGCTGAATTTAAGGCTAAAGTGCCACACAAATGCCCATACACCGGCATAAAACCTAGTTGTTTTTTAACCCTGACCGGTTGTTTTAAAACGTCGCGGATCCAGGCATTTAAAGAAAAAGCCAATTGTGTTGATTCTGCGAGTAGCTCTTTGCTTTCACGACTAGAACGATAGAGATTTGCCCAATACTCAAATTGCGCTTCATCATCAAAGGACTGCATTAAGCGCTTAAGTAAAGGCAACTCGAAACGAACCAGCAACATCTCAAGCACTTCTTCAAAATAAGCAATGCTGGATGCCTCATCATGAATCATGCCGCAATCAATCGCACTCTCCACTCCTTGCGAGTAGCAATATGCTCCGATCGGCAACGCCGTAGAAGACAGCGTCAGTAAACTGAGCAGCTGCGCCGCATTAGTGATGGACATGCTGTAAAGCTTTAATTGGGCTTAGACGATGATCATGTTGATGCTGGGCATAGGCGCCACTTTCAGGCTCAAAAGGATGTAAAGTTTCTATCACGTACAGTCCTAAGCCTGTGACCATTTCAGCCAAAACATGATCGGGTTCAAAATAAAGTGCCGTAGGCGTTAACATTAAGGGAACATGGCGATTGCCCAAGTGATAGGCGGCTTTTAATAGATCAAATTCAGTTTGTGCTGTGACTTGCATGAGTTTTTCAGCTTGTGCATTGACTTGCAACACATCACCCTGTGCTGTTGCAATATAAGAGCCACTACGTAAAATGCCGTTGCGCGGCAAATCCGCACCAATATCAACCCCATTTTGTAAGGTTGCACGAAAACGGCTCTTTTGACGCACATCAAAAGTTAATTCAATGGTTTCAAACAGCTCGTTATGTTTAAGTTGTTCTAATCGTTGAGTATAAATTTTCATTTTTGCTCCATTTTAGTATCCCTTGATTTCACCTTTTGATCCAAAATAAAGCAATAAAAACAGCATGGATATAAAAGTGCATCATTATGATTATTAGGCAATTTTCGTACCAAGTTGTTTTTATAGAGTCGGTTTTAGAGAAAATGTCCAAGACATTAATGAATGATGTAAATACCGAAATTGAAGCATCTTGCTGATACGCTGCTGGGTAATATCATCCACTTTTCTAAAGCCAAAAATAAACAGCACAGTAAATCGTTAAATCTGTATGGTGACAATTCCACTCGTAAGATCAACGCTTTCCGACAAGCACAACTTGCTTAATATAAGGTGAAATGTAGGGATGCCACTCTTGGTAGGACTAGTCGACTAATCACACGCAACGTATAAAGCATAAAATTAAATGCTTACGAAAAAAATCATCTTTGAAATAAAATGCTAACGAAAAAAAGTATCTTTGAAATAAAATTTTTACGAAAAGAATTCCTCTTTGAAATAAAACGCTAACAATTGAAGCGTAAGCTACAGCACAAAACGAGTTGTTACACCAAACCAATAATTAAAAAGCGTATTGCTCAGACTGAAAAAATGGAATTCAGAAATAATTTAGCTCAAAGAGGCATTGGAGGTGGTGAACAATTTTGGAGTTGTTGCACATCAGGCTGAATACTACAAAAGCAATATAAGTTATTACCAGGAATCAATAACATGCCTATCCAAATTAAACAGAATTCACGTACACGCCACGTCCGTGATTTAGGTGAGTTCAGTGTTGTATCAGGAGCGATTCGCTTCACTGACCCTTGTTATGCCAATGATGTTTGGTGCAAAGGTTCAATGCCAGCAGCCAATGGCAAGTATCAAGCCCAGATTGGTTTTTTCCGCGATCCCTACGATGAACGCAGTATGTTGGAAAAAATCGACCAATTTAAATACCTGCTGCACTATCACGCAAAGTTTGGAGAGAAGTACAAAGATCACTTGTTCTCTTTTGAAAAACTGGTCAGTAAAGTGCGTAATCAAGCCAATTGGGATGACAAGTTACAAAACGTTGAAAAACTCTTTCAATTGATCAAAGAAGAACCGGATGTTGAAAAACAACGCATCTATAAAGAATTAGCAGACGATGCGGTGGAATGGTATTCGAAGTGCTATGTGTCAGAAGAATACAATTATTGGGAAAAACAAAGTTGGTTGCTGTTTGAAATCAATTCCACTTTTGCCCACGCAAGACATTCGATCAGCACTCGTCCTTCCAAGTTCCGTGCCTTAATGCTTGACCAGCACAGCCAACACCTGACCGAAGATCAGATCAGAGAAAAAGTAAAGAAAATTGAAGCGGAAGAACGACGCGACTTTATTGCCAACCTCGAAAGAAAAATCACTGACCTGCAAGATACTTATGCTGCAGGTAAACCGCTTCGTACCCACTTTCTGCGCATCAAGCATGAATCCATAGCCAGCTTTAATCCAATTGAAAATGGGAAATGGCATTTCAACACTAACTTTGACGTAGGTGTTGATTCGGGACAAGCCGGATTTTTTGATGAGCTTTGGTATGAACGTTATAACGGAGATCGTAATAACCAGGACCTTAGCTCTTACTTCAACTTATGCACTTTATCATCAGGTGGTAATCACGATCGAAGTGTCAAAAAATCAATGAAAGAAGGTGGTGTATTTGATTTTGGTGCCAATTCTCACACTGCTCATGGTGACGGTTCGGCTCCCCTATTTTATCGCCTCAACAAAGCGGGTGAAGTGATTGAAGCGGCCTATCTATATGACGTAAATTTTGAGGAATGTGAAAATGCATTAAACGATAACAAAGCAACTATAAAACAGAAGGTAAAATAGTGAAAATTAACGATTTCAATAAAATCTTTCAAGTAACCGAACATCTAAGCGCAGAAGAGTCCCATTTAAACGGTTTCTTAAATGAAACCTCAAAAGTAGATGACCTAAATAAAATTACTTTTATCGTGGGTGAAAACAAGAATATAAGACTTGACACCTTAAAGAAGTCGACACAGATCAACAATGAATATGACCCTGTTTCATACAATGCAGGAAAGGTCATTTTCAAAAAAACAAATTATGAACAAGCTGTTTTGGATTTGATGAATATCGATAACGAGACTCAAAAAATTTTTAAAAAAGCAAAGTTTCAAGGTTTTGTAATTGGCTTTTGGCATGAGGACAAATTTGCATTCGCTAATATTTCGAAAGAGCTAAATGAATCTGGACAAACCCATGCCAATGCCCACTTCTATGATTCCCCTCGATACGCCACTTGCATGTTGGATCTTTCCGAAGCCGCCGAGCAGCTTGTGCATATTCAAAGTGTATCTGATGAACGTACGTTTCAAATCTTCGTGCTGTATTTAGGTGAGACAAAATCAGGCGAAATCTATTTGCCGCTTCCCTTGTACTTCGAGGAAATGTTCCTTTAAAGGCAGGACCTTTTAAAGCTGGATAACCTTGTTTTCCAGCTTATTTTTCATAAATTCTAAAAATATGTTTTTTTCAAAGGGTATGATATGAACGACATTCAAGCAAAACGCCACCTATTAGAAACAGTGGACAAGTTAGTTCGTAAGCCAACAACAATAAGCGAACTGGATTTGGTCAACATCTTTGTTCACTTAGGCTCAATTCTAAAAGAATCTTTCGCTGAACCTGTCGAGATCACGCCAATTTTTTCAGGTCGCAAGTCTATAGTGCCTATTCCGCTTGGGGAACTAACTGCAGAAGAAAAGGAGGCTGAACGTCAAATGTTCATTCGCTTCCTCAAATTACAACCTCATGTTTTAAATATTGGCTATAACACAGAGACACAGCAGTTCCTTCTGAAAGAAGATCAGGCAGCATGGGATGCCTGGTTGTATCGTGCAATGATTGCACGCAACCTTCTTAAGTCAAGTGAAGTACCCAAAGATCTACTCGAGCGCTTCGATACACACTATAAGAAAACGCCAAAAGGTTATAAGATCTCTGAGACTGTAATCAGCTTTTGGAATTACGACTGTCAGCGTTTTATGATTGATGAAATTCAAAATGAATTTGAAACCTGGTCAAAGGCAAGTTAATAAAATAAAAATGAACAATAATAATTTGCAAAGATAAAACCAGGAAAAAGCACATAATTCTTGCAGGACAATCAATTTATGCTGTTCCGGAAACTTGAGACCGGAAAGTGAATCGATATTTTAGGTTCTTGTTTGTTTGGTGAATCCAATCCAAGAAAAAATGTATTGCATGATGAGAGCTGTAATCCCTCATCATGCAATTTAATGTCTGAACTTACTGGAAAATACCACAAGGTTTTTACAGGATATCAAGCAGTTTTATTTTGAAACTGCACTTCCACAACCCATAGCTTGAATCTGAATTACCCGAATCAAACGCTCAACGTCATTCCCCTGTAATGACATCGCAACTAAAATCACACCACTTGGAATATCATACCTGCAATTAATTAGGTTTGGTTTTGCCACACTTACGACATTCAACTTCTTCGAAATATTCATAAGTGTGCATGCAGAATAATTTACGGAAAAAGTGAAACATCTCGTTGACCTCCCGCCATAGCAATCAAGCAGTACCCCCAATTGGGTATTGTTATGTTTGGGTCTCATATATTTATATGGGGACATTAGATCGGAGTTAAAGATTTCAAGTTCAAAAGGTTGGCTGTTTTTGTTGCCTAATAGAAACATTTTTATATTTTTTAGATGATAAAAACCATTCATTAAAATAATAGGATTTACTTTAATTTAGCACTCATTAAGGTTGTTTTTTCTAATTTTTTAATATAAAAAACCATAAATCACATTGATAAAAATGGTAAGCACATGTAAATAAAAACAAAAAATAAACAGAGTTAAAATAACAAGAAAATATGTAAACTTTATTTAAATTGTGTGGGTTTAATAATAAATTGAGGTGATCTTTATATTTTTAATGCTATTAGTTAATAACCAGAATAAGTAGTAGATATCAAATATGCATAAGGCTACCACCCAATTTGTAAATAATGAATCTTATTCTTCAAACGTATTACAGCTTATTTCTCATCATTTTTCTAAAGAAAAACAATACTGTTTATTTCTTGATATAGATGGGACACTTTCCGAATTCCATATAGATCCTTCACAAAGTTTTATTCCTAAAACTACCTTGCAAACATTGCAGCAACTTATAGATTTAGACATTGCTGTTATTGCTATGACTGGACGTTCTGTAAAAGTAGCATCTCGGCTATTTTTTCCTCTTCAGGTACCCATTGCGGGGACACATGGTTTAGAAATATACATAGATCAGGAAACGAAATTAAATACATGCGTTGATGAAATTGATATTTCTTTGCTCCAGCATAATGTTCAAAAGGCATGCCTTGCCTATCCTCAGCTGTTAATTGAAAATAAAGATTATTCGGTGGCTATTCACTATCGTGAATATCCTAAACTGGCGGAAATTGCAAAAAAAATTGCAAATGATATCCAATGTATGCACCCCAAATTTAAAATTAATGAAGGTAAATATGTATTTGAATTATTACCTGCGGAGGCTGATAAAGGACGGGCTATTCAAAAAATTTTAGATCATTTTAATTTCCCCCATGTTTTACCCATTTTTATTGGGGATGACAAAACAGATGAATCCTGTTTTAAAATCATCAATCACTATCACGGCGTCAGTATAAAAGTTGGAGAAGAACAAACCCAAGCGCGCTATCGCCTTAAAAATGTCGCAGATGTGGCTCATTTTCTGGATTTATTTTCACAATTCTTAAAAACACATTTTTCAAGACAGTCTCAAGTATCAAATGGAGAAAAAGCATGTCTAAATTAATCGTATTATCGAATCGTGTAAGTTTACCCAATCCCGACAAGTCCACTGCTGGTGGCTTAGCTGTAGCTCTACAAGATGCATTGAATGATATCGGAGGAATTTGGTTAGGCTGGAATGGAGAAAAAATTGAAAATCACCATGATCCAAATTTTAGCCCGACTGAATATGAGGGTGTGGAATACATTACCTGCCCGCTAACTGAAGCACAATATAGCGGCTATTATTGCGGCTTTGCAAATAGTACCCTTTGGCCAGCGATGCATAACCGTGCAGACTTAATAGAATATCAACCAGAAGAATTTAAAATCTACCAACAAGTGAATCGTTTATTTGCTCATCAACTTGCTCAAATCGCTCATCCAGACGATATCATTTGGGTTCATGATTATCATTTTTTAAGTGTGGCGCATTATTGTCGTGAATTGGGTATGCAAAATAGAATCGGATTTTTTTTACATATTCCCTTTGCTGATTTAAATATCTGGAATCTACTTCCAACTGCCCACTCCCTCATTCAAGATCTTTGTCAGTATGATGTAATCGGATTACAGACTGAACAAGACCAAACACGATGTATGGAGGTATGTCAGCATTTTTTGCCATCTCAAGTCATTCATTCCAATGTGCTGCACTATAATAACCACCAGATCACTATTCAATGTTATCCAATTGGTATTAATCCGGAGCTTATACAAAAAGTCGCTCAACAAAAAAAAGAAAATCCTAATCCTATCTTTGAATTTGAGGATTTAATTGATCAAAAAACAATTATTAGCGTCGATCGTATTGATTATTCCAAAGGTTTGATTGAGCGTTTTAATGCTTTTGAAGAATTTCTGAAAAATAACCCTGAATATCATAAACACATCACCGATTTACAAATCGCCTGCCCATGCCGCATGGATGTCCCTGCTTATAAAAATTTATATGAACTTATAGATTCAAAAGTCGATTTTATTAATCACGAGTTTTCACAGGATAATTGGCAGCCTATCAATTGTAGCCATGAGACTGTAGCGCATGATGACTTGATGAAAATTTATCTTCAGTCCGATATCTGTTGGGTCAATTCATTACGTGATGGAATGAATCTGGTTGCAAAGGAGTTTATTGCAGCACAAGACCCTGATAATCCCGGTATTTTGATTCTTTCTAAATATGCCGGGGCTGCGGAGAAAATGTCAGAAGCCATTATTGTCGATCCTGAAAATCGTGGCGATATGATTAAGGCATTAAAGACAGCTTTAAGCATGTCAAAATCAGAGCGTTTAGAGCGTTATAAACAGTTAATGCAGGGTCTAAAAAGTTTTGATATTAATGACTGGCGTAATGCTTTTTTAAAGGATCTTAGACGAGCTCAAGTATTACCTATTTTTAAATCTCCCCTTCGAAACTCCTATAACCGAATTGTGAGTTATTAAAGATATGCATTAAATCATCTCTATATTTAGCGACAAAAAAGCCGATATATCATTTGATATACCGGCTTTAGATTTTTTAAATGAGGGATTAAAAATTAAGAGGTTTTGACCTGAGTAAAATGATTTAAAAAGGCAATCAGCATTAATAAAGCGGCAATCATCCCAAAAACAAGGGTGAGTCCCATCATTTCACTGGTCATTCCTACCAAAGCAGGCCCCAATAAAGATCCGCTATAAGCCATAGTCGAAACGCACGATAAAGCTGCTGCTTTGGGCATAACATTTTGACGACCTACACGTGAAAACATTACTGGGACAATATTAGAACAACCTAAGCCCAGTAAGGAATAACCGAACAGCACAACCATCCAATGTGGCGCCATGACTACAGTGAAAAGACCCAGCGATGCGCAAATTGCACTATATACAATGATATTTTTTTCACCCAGTATTTTTTGCAAGTAATGGCCAGCAAAGCGACCAGCAGTCATTGCGATCGCAAAGAATGTATAAGCAAGCCCAGCAAATGCCGGCTTTAAGCCATACTCACTCACTAAATAAATACCACTCCAGTCCATGGCTGAACCTTCTGAGAGAAAAGCAATAAAACAGACCAGACCAATCAGTAGAATCAATGGGCTGGGTAATTTTCCAGGCTTATTCTGTATTTCAGCAGAATTGATTTTTTTATCATTTTCAATTTCAGACAAACTATTCGGAACAGCAATTAAACTGATAATCACCAGTAAAATACAAATAGCCAAAGCACTCAACAGTGGTGATACGCCTATCGCAAGCAATGCTGTAACCGTCATTACTCCCGCCAAACCACCTAAACTGCACATACCATGAAACTGAGACATCATGCTTTTAGCACTATTTTTTTCTACAATGACTGCTTGTAAATTAATCGCAACCCCTAAGCTACCGGCAGCTGTACCAAACAAGAACAAAGCGACTGACATGATCAAGACACTACTGCTCAAAGCAAATGTAGGTAAAACCAGTAATAAGAGTAAAATTGCTACAGATATAACCGCACGACAGCCAACTTTTTGAATCAATAGCCCTGTTGCCGGCATAGCAATCATGGAACCTAATCCTATACTCAGTAACAACATACCGAAGTCAGCATGATTAAGATGAAGTCGTTGCTGCGCATAAGGAATAAGCGGAGCCCAAGCCGCAGTACTCAATCCTAAACTGAAAAAACACAGCAGTGTGGATAGACGCTGAGCATGATGTTGTTTTGCATGGTCTAGATGTGCTGTTTTGGAAGAAAACATGTGTGAGCCACCACGGTAAGAAAGTTTTGGCATCCCATTCCAAAATAATTTCCATAGAAAAACCCCTGTAGACTTATAGGAAACCCAATAACTATACAGAGGCTAAATTTGGCGAAATTATACACAAAAAAATTGTCAATAAATTGCTTTTTTCAGTATTTGAAAAATGTTTTGTAACTGCCTTAATGGCTACAAAAACCACCTGCCTATAAGCTATAGATAAGATCTTAAAATCATGGATGATTTAATCTGAGTGCTTAAAATAGCGCTCACTTTTATGAAAAGACCCGCCATCTCAAATGAGTTGATGGTCAAAAATATTGTTTTTGGACTGAAGTCGTAAACTTGAAAATTCATTCGCTACACGAGCCTTTAAGTGACTACTAGGCGTGCTGAGTGTTCAATAATTTAGACTCTACAAGCCAACCTATCCATTGGATTTTATGGATTGGTTCTCGGAGGCTTTAAATGCCTGTCTGTCTCAAAGTTATAATTTTTGTGCAAAAAACTACTGTATGAAATTTACACAATTAAACAAAAAAATATATATCTTAGGTACATGTTTTTATTATCATTATATATTCTGTAAGAGCTCAATTATTATAAAAATACCTTTCAGGAGCATCTTAATGTCAACTCAATTCGATTTTGTTTCTGTAGTAAAAAAACCAAATATTTATTTTGATGGTTTATCTATTAGCCGTACGATCCAGTTCAAAAATGGAATAAAAAAAACACTAGGCGTCATTTTACCTACAGAACGACCTTTAACCTTTGAAACATCTGTAGCTGAACGTATAGAAATCATTTCAGGTAAGTGTCATGTTCAAATAGCAAATGACCTAGAGGGTGAGATTTATTATGCGGGACAATCATTTTATGTCCCCAAAAATAGTCGTTTCAAGATTATGACAGATGACGTCTTAGACTATATTTGTCACCTAGAAGACTAAATTTTCTCATAAATGATGATGTATCACTGGATGGAGAAACATTGCCGTTGCCCCATTCAGTGATAATTTGTTCTACAAGCGCTTAATAATAAACAGATGCTTTGATAAGCATTTAAGCAGGAATTGCTTCCGCATTTTTTTCCCTTTCCCAAATACGATGATGACGAATTAAATCCTTAAATTTATCCTGTACTGTAGAAAAACTGTCCGTACTCAAAGTCCCCTCATCAGTAACCAGTTGCAGGGCATCAAGCAGTTTTTGCTTATCACCTAAAAATACAATCGGTTTTAAATGCTTATAAGCTTCAAGAATATAATGTTTGGTCACACCATCTTGCTTCACCACTTCATAGTTGTCACCATCTACAACAATCACTGCATCATAAGCGATAGATGGCTCTGCTTTCTGCATACCATTGGAATCCAGTTTGGCTTGTTTGCTATTTAAAACGGCTGCTGGCGTAGGCGTAAGTATATGAGCAACCGCATTTTCAGTTTTAGCCCACTGCTGAATGGCTTCAATATTCTCTTGGTTCACCTTGTCATGAACCAGTACAGCAATTTTTCTGGCTTTTATATCTTCAGGAATAAAAGCCTGCATGGTAAATTTTGCTGATTTTTCTACTGTGGATGACTTCATATTTTGTGCTGACTCAGCAACTTCAATTCCCAGGTTTTTACCCACTTGTTGAGCTAAATCCAAATCAATATTTGCCAGTACTTTTTGCACTTCCCTTTCTCGGATATGTTTGCGTTGCACTTTACTTAACTCAAAAGTATAGGCATCGACCACATGCTTTTGTTCGTGAGGCGCCAAGCTCTTATAGTACATACGTGCATGAGAAAAATGATCAGAAAAAGACTCGCTGCGTGCACGAATTTTCTTACCATCAATGCGTTCTTGATAGCTTTCAAAACCACCATTTTCTGCAGCAGGTGCTGTTTCTACCGGCCAGTTATTGTCAATCGAATTCGGTTGATAAGATGCCTGACCTTTATGAATCGTAGTTTGATGCATCGCATCTCGCTGGTTATTATGAAATGGACAAACGGGCTTATTAATCGGCAGTTGGTGGAAATTAGGTCCACCCAGACGGCTCAATTGCGTATCTGTATAGGAAAATAAGCGGGCTTGCAAAAGTGGATCATTGCTAAAATCAATTCCCGGTACAATATGTCCAGGACAAAATGCGACTTGTTCAATTTCAGCAAAGAAATTATCAACATTGCGATTCAGTACAAATTTTCCTATGGGTGTAACAGGAACCAGTTCTTCAGGAATAATTTTGGTTGGATCAAGCAAGTCAAAATCAAACTTCATTTCATCTTGTTCTTGTACAATTTGGATGCCCAGTTCCCATTCAGGATAGAAGCCATTTTCAATTGCTTCATATAAATCCCGTCGATGAAAGTCTGGATCCTTCCCTGCCAATTTTTGCGCTTCATCCCACACCAACTGGCTCAAGCCTTGTTTTGGTGTCCAATGATATTTCACGAATATGGCTTTACCTTCGGCATTAATCAACCGGAAGGTATGGACACCAAAACCCTGAATTGAACGTAGATTGCGAGGAATCGCCCGATCAGACATGGCCCACATCACCGCATGAGCCGATTCAGGAACCAATGAAACGAAATCCCAGAATGTATCATGGGCAGAACCGCCCGTAGGTACTTCTGTATGCGGTTCTGGTTTTACTGCATGGACAAAGTCAGGAAATTTAATCCCATCCTGGATAAAAAAGACCGGTGCATTATTACCGACCAGGTCGTAATTTCCTTCCTGCGTATAGAACTTGATGGCAAAACCACGAATATCACGTACGGTATCTGCTGAACCACGTGGTCCTTGAACTGTCGAAAAGCGTACAAAAATTGGCGTTTGAATATCGGGATCAGTCAAAAAACTGGCTTTGGTATATTGTTCATTTCCTGCATAAGCTTGAAAATAACCGTGCGCACCTACACCACGCGCATGCACAATTCGCTCAGGTATACGTTCGTGATCAAAATGCGTGATTTTTTCCCTGAGTATGAAATCTTCTAATAAGGTTGAACCTCGCACTCCAGCCCTTAAGCTGTTTTGATTATCGGCAATTTTTACGCCTTGATTGGTTGTCAGTGCTTGATCCGTGGCATCACTACGGAAGGCATCTAACTGTTGTGTTTTTGCGCTTTGATTTTGTTTATCTAAAGTATCCGTGCCTGCCACTTCACTTTTGTTCGATTTATTGTCCATTTTTTTACCTATATAATTGATCAAAATAATCATTTGAGGGGGATATCGTTTAAATCATCAATAACTGTCAAAACCTTTTATCGATATTCAGCTAATGGAGTGATGAATTTTTATCGCTCAAAAATGGAAAAAGAAAATTGACAAAACGTTGAGTACACCAAAGTCCAATTTCACTGTGGTGGGAATGAGGTGCTAAATAAGGAAGCAATTTATTCATCTTCATCGCGAGATTGCCTGTTGCTGAAATCTGATGTTGAATCGCCTCCAACTCTCCGTCAGACAAATAACTAAATATAAAATCATTTTTATCAGCAGGATGGATTTTCTGCGTATTTAAATTAAAGTTTTTAGAATGATCTCCTGCAATCCAATCATAAATAATCTGCTTTTCTGTCGAATTAAAGACACCATACATTTTTCCCTCTTCATGACTAATCAACTGCCAGAAGCGACTTTCTTCAGGGTCTTGATCCATCTTGATCCATTGTTTCTCAATCAAGACTTCTACAAATTCTTCGACTAAATTAGGAGTCGAAAGCCACTCATTTATGGATTTAGAATTCAATTTACATTTATCGCTATGAATCACATTCCCCACTAAAGCTTTACGTTTAAGAATTTTAAGTACCAAAGCTTCTAAATTGAGGTTTTTAATAATCTGTAATGAACTCAATCCTTTATTATTTAAAGCAAAACCCGCCTTTACTTTATCCATAAAGGAATTTTTATCCTTGAATTTACTATAAATTTTCTCAAGTGCTTTAATAGATAAATTTGCATGACCATTATCCATATTGTCTATGGTGATATGCAGATTAAAATATTGGGAATTTATGCCTAATTCTTTAAGCTCATAATTGGTAATCAGAAGATGTAATGGAAGTTGCTCATATCCCAAATTAAAACCAATAATTTCTGGAATAAATTCTGGTGGAGCGTATGCAAGTGCTAATTGAATTGCAGGATGATGATAATATTCATCTTCTAGTTCTAATACGAAATGTTCTAAACCTAAATTAAAAAGTAAATCATCAAATAAACAAACATGATTCGACTTAGCCCGTCCTAATCCTAATTCTTCAATATAAATCTGGATTAAGTCTCTGAAAACCGGGTCATTCCAGTAATGAACTATGCTATATAACCATGAACCGTCTACTCGCTTTACCGGAGCAACTTTGATTAAAAATTCAAATGCTTGCCCTACATTTTTAAAATATTCACGCTCTGCCCCGCTATTTCTTCTTTCTTTGTATAATTGATATTCATGACATTGAATTTTATTGTTATTCACAATCCATTGATGAATTTCACCTAAACTGGAAGGAAAATTGAAATGACTCGAATTGAGGGTGTGAATTTCTTTTTTTAAAAAAATAGATGCTTTTCGTTCCTTATCGGGTGTAGAAATATTTGAATCTAGAAAAAAACTCACTAAATCGCAATAACTTTGATGGTTGTTATCAAGTAAATCTAGCAATTTTTCTTTTACTGCTACTGGCATTTTTATTCTCCACGCGGTAAGTCTGCTATAAACCTAATTTACCAATATGACACGGTGAAAGATTCAAATTGTTATTATTCGTTTAAGTTATGTTTAATTAATTTTTATCTATTTATAAAATTCAATCACTTAACACATATAAATCCAAAAATTTTAATAAAACACAGCTAAAAAAAATATTGTGAATATCTAAATCCCTCCTTAAAATAATAGGATTAAGTCCGAATAAAGTTATAGATATGTCTATTACTAAATGCTGTAAATTAATAGCCAAAAATAAACTTAATATTACTTTTATTGAAAGTGCTTCTGCAGGTTACTTGGCTTACCGCTTTTCCTTTGGTCCATTTTCGGGTGAAATTTTAAATGGTGGACTGGTTTGTTATGATTTAAAAATAAAAGAAAATGTTTTAAAAATCCCATCGAGAATGATTAAGAAGTACACACCTGAATCTTCTAAAATTACAGAAGAACTAGTTAAAAAATCAAAAAAAATATTTAAATCAGATATCTATGTTGGATGTACTGGGCTGCTCAAACAGGGTGGTTCAGAAACTAAGGATAAGCCAGTCGGAACTTTTTTCTATTCCGTTTTATATAATAATAAAATATATAGTTATCGTTGCTTTTGCAAAGGAGAAAAGGAAGAAAAATTAAAAAAACTGATTAATTATATCTCCAAGAGTTTAATTAAAATCATTCAAAATAATTAATTTTTTAGTGTTTTTAAATTTTAATTTTAATTAGCTATTACTTTTCTTTTTAATTTATTAATACATTTCCACTATATACCTTGTTTTAAAATAACATTAATTAGATATTACACAATGTGTAACATCTATTGGGTTTTTTAATCTAAAATTCATGCTAATAATTATCTCTGGTTTATACGGATTTTATAAAATCACGAATATATTATATTGAGGTGTAGAAATGAGTAATGTAAATAATCAGCAAGATCAAAATAATAGTAGCCGCAATAATCCAAATCGACCACAACAGCAAAATGAAAATCAAGGTCAGCAGCAGCAACAAAATGATTCGCAGCGTCAACCCAACCAGCAAAACCCGCAAGATCAGCAAGATCAGCAAGATCAGCAAGATCAGCAAGATCAGCAAGATCAGCAAAAGCAACAGCAACAGCAACAGCAACAGCAACAGCAACAGCAACAGCAACAGCAACAGCAACAGCAACAGCAACAAAATCCTAATCAACCTTTAAAACATGTAAATGATGATCAGCAGCAATAAATATTGTATTAACGGTTAGGTTTCAAATTTTCAGCTGTGGAAAGTATTCAATAATACTCTCCCATGCGGGTTCAAAAAATCAGGAGTTAAATAATGGCGACCAATTTAGAAAATAAAAACCGTACTCAAAATAGTGAATCTGATCAATATTGGCGCGAAAACTAAATCAATCGCCCTTATTACACTGATTTACAGCGTGATATTAGTCGGTGAACCCGATACAAAATACATGTGGATTCTTTCTCGTTCACAGCAGCCTCAACCAGAAGTCGTACAGGAATATTTGGATTATGCTGAATCTATTGGATATGACTTGAGTGATGTGATCAAAACAAAATAGATTCAAAAGTAATTTTCATAATGAATCATTTGAAGCATGGACTTGATGTTCATGCTTTTTTTATGCCTCAATATTGCATAGAATCATAATCAATATACCTTCTCGAGACATTATACATCCATGCAATTCATTTGGTTTCGACAGGATTTACGCATTCAAGACCATGCTGCTCTTTGGCATGCCACACAAGCGGGCCCCTGCATTGCATTGGTCGTCATTTCACCTGAACAATGGGCTTTACACAATGATGCTGCTGTTAAAATAGATTTTTATTTAAGACAGCTTCAGGCGCTTAAAACACAGCTAAAAACGCTGAATATTCCCTTAATGATTCGGCATATTCCTTTTTGGAAAGATGTTCCACAAGGCGTTTTGCAGCTTGCACAGCAACTCAATATCAATAGCATACATGCCAATATTGAACTGGGTGTAAATGAGTTAAAGCGCGATGCCCAGCTTCAAAAGCTCCTAGATAAATATAATAAATCACTTGAGCTGTATCATGACCGTACTTTATTTCCTGTGGGCAGCATTCGCAACAAGAGTCATCAACCTTATCAGGTTTTCAGCGCATTCAAGAAAAATTGCTATGAACGACTCAGTGTGAGTTTACCGCAGTGTTATCCTCCAATTGAAGTACAGGCTAATCTTCAATTTGAATCACTCGAGGATGAGCCGGTTTGCACTTTTGCAGCATTATATCCAGATCATCCTTCGATAAAATTACAGGATCATTGGCCCGTCAGTGAAGAATATGCCTTAACTTTGTTGGATGATTTTATCAATGATAAAGTGATTCACTATGAGAAAGAGAGAGACTTTCCTCATCTGGATTCAACCAGCCAATTATCTCCCTATTTAAATTTAGGCATGATTTCTATCCGTCAATGTATTCAGGCCTTATTTCATCGACAGCATGGACATTTCCATATAGAACATTTAGGTCAGCAAACCTGGCTTGATGAATTATTATGGCGCGAGTTTTATCAACATATCTTATTTGATTTTCCGCAAGTGTCTAAACATCAGCCCTTTAAGGCAGATACACAAAAAATCCAATGGCGTGATGCACCTGAAGACTTGGCTGCCTGGCAGCAAGGGCAAACCGGTATTCCGATTGTAGATGCAGGAATGCGTCAATTATTGGCAACGGGCTGGATGCATAATCGTGTTCGCATGATCACAGCCATGTTTCTGACCAAAAACCTGCTGATTGACTGGCGATTGGGTGAACAATGGTTTATGCAACATTTAATTGATGGTGATTTGGCAGCAAATAATGGCGGATGGCAATGGTGTGCCTCTACCGGCACGGATTCAGTGCCCTATTTCCGTATATTTAACCCCATCAGCCAGTCGCAAAAGTTTGATGCAAATGGTGACTATATTCGCCAATGGGTTCCTGAACTGACTCATTTAGATGCCAAAACCATCCATGAGCCTTATGCCAAAAATTCTAATTTGGCTTTAAATTATCCCAAACCGATTGCGGATTTGAAACAAACGCGAATTCGGGCAATAGAGGCTTTTAAAAATATTTAAATCAATCAGCATTAGCTATTTAAGCTGAAATAGCAGAATCAATACACAATAAAAAATCCCAACATGACTGTTGGGATTTTTTATCTCTTTGCGCTGCCTTACTTCCCTGATCTTAAAACTTATAATTTTTGTTTTTTGTTCCGGAACATCCTGTTCCTGATGTCTTAATCATAAATAATAGTCTATTTGCAAAATATAAGAGATAGACTTGAATTTCTGTAAGTTAAAACTGACAAAAAATAATTAAATTTTTTCATACAAATTGGAGATTTTTTTTTGGCTTTAGGAGAAGGCTAAATCGCCACCAAATCTTTAATTCCTTTCTCAGGCATTTCACTTCCCTCACCATGAGCAATCACTTGCCCACGTGCCATGACCGTATAGCCATCTGCGAGTTCTTCAGCGAAGTCATAGAATTGTTCCACTAAAACAATGGCCATTTCCCCACCATCCGCAAGTTTACGAATCACCTTGCCAATATCTTTAATAATCGATGGCTGAATGCCTTCAGTCGGTTCATCTAAAATCAATACACGCGGTTCAGAAGCGAGCGCACGTGCAATCGCAAGCTGCTGTTGTTGACCACCTGATAAATCTCCACCACGGCGATGTTTCATTTCATCCAATATCGGGAAAATTTCATAAAGATGCTCAGGCACTTTCTTGGTTTTAGCGCCTGAAAATTTGGCCATCCCAATCAGGATATTTTCTTCCACAGTCAAGGTCGAAAAAATATCCCGTCCTTGTGGAACATATGCCAAGCCAGCACGAACACGTTGTTCAGGACTCAGTTTGGAAATGTCTTTTCCATCTAGCAGGATCTGTCCCGATTTGATTGGCAAGATGCCCATCAAACATTTCAATAAAGTGGTTTTTCCTACTCCATTGCGTCCAAGGACAACCGAACATTCACCTATAGGGGCTTGCAAGGATACGTCACGTAAAATATGACTGCCGCCATAAAACTGATTGACGTCTTTGACTTCTAACATGGTCTACTCCTTAACGTCCTAAATATTTTTCAATCACATCTTCATTGGCTTGAACTTCTGCCAATGTACCTTCCGCTAAAATTGCCCCTTGAGCCAATACCGTCACTTTTTCGCTGATGCTATTAATGAAACTCATGTCATGCTCCACTACAATCAAGGTATGGTTTTTTTTGAGTTCCAGACAAAGTTCAGCCGTTCGTTCCGTTTCAGCATCGGTCATTCCTGCCACGGGTTCATCTAGCAAAATCAGTTTTGGACGTTGCATCAATAACATGCCAATTTCCAACCATTGCTTTTGACCATGAGACAATAAGCCGGCAGGTTTGTTAATGAATTCTTTTAAACGAATTTGCTCGAGTGACTGTTCCAAAGCAAGTTGAGCATCTGGCTCTAGCCTGCTGAAAAAACTTTTCTTTACCTGTTTATTTTTAGGTGCAGCAAGCAACAGGTTTTCCATCACGGTGAAATTTTCAAACACGGTGGGTTTTTGAAATTTACGTCCAATCCCTGCTTCAGCAATTTCTTCGGTACTCATTTTCGCGAGGTCATAGTTTTGACCGAAAAATGCTGTGCCTTCCGTTGGGCGCGTCTTCCCGGCAATCACATCCATGAGTGTGGTTTTACCTGCCCCATTTGGACCGATGATGCAACGTAACTCACCTTCCTTGATGTAAAGCGACAAATCGTTTAAGGCACGAAATGCATCGAACCAAACACTGACTTTTTCTAAATATAAAGCGATGCCATGGCTAAAGTCAGGTCCTGCTTCTTTTAAACGTCCATAGCCTTCGCCCAGTTGACCACCATGTTGTTGTGCGTTTAATCCTAAATCTGACATTTAGTTTTTCTCCTTTTTAAAGCGGTCGAACATGCCAATCACCCCTTTTGGGAGGAAAATCGTCACCACAATGAAGAGTGCTCCTAAAATGAGCAACCACGCTTCTGGATAAGCCACAGTGAAATAGGTCTTCACGCCATTAATCAAACCTGCCCCTAGAATAGGTCCAATTAAAGTTCCCCGGCCACCTGCCGCAACCCACACAGCCATTTCAATGGAATTCACCGGATTCATTTCACTGGGGTTGATAATCCCCGCCTGTGGGACATAAAGCGCTCCTGCAATGCCCGCAATGACTGCAGAAAGTACCCATACAGACAGCTTGTACCAAAGTGTCCGATAACCTAAATATTGCAGACGATTTTCACTATCTCGAATTGCCCCCAATACACGTCCATAAGGTTTATTCATTAAATGACGTAAGCCGATAAAACACAGTAACAATACTAAAGCGGTAATAAAGCATAAGCTTGCACGCATTGAGGTAGAGGTAATATCCATACCTAAAATGGTTTTAAAACCGGTAAAACCATTGTTCCCGCCAAAGCCTGTTTCATTGCGGAAGAACAACAATGCAGCTGCGAAAGTCATGGCCTGGGTGATGATGGAGAAATACACGCCTTTGATTTTTGAACGGAAAGCGAAATATCCGAAGATAAAAGCGATAAGTCCCGGAACTAAAATCACCAAGCTGAGTGACCATAAAATATGGTCTGTTCCCACCCAATACCACGGTAGTTCCGTCCAGCTTAAGAAGCGCATAAAGTCAGGTAAACCGTCCCCTGCGGATTCACGCATCAGGTACATGCCAAAGGCATAACCGCCGAGGGCAAAGTACAAACCATGCCCAAGACTTAAAATGCCGGCATACCCCCACACCAAATCAAGCGCTAAAGCCACCAAGGCCAAACACATGATTTTGCCGATCAAGGTCACCCAATAAGCAGAAAGATGCAGACTTGAATCGCTTGGCAGTAAATGAAACCAGGGTAAAATCAGCATGATGGCAAAACACACAGCAATGGCCACTGCGCTATAAGGTTTATCGGATAGGAATGATGTGATTTTCATAGTGCTTACTCCACAAATCGACCTTTAATGGCGAATAAACCTTGTGGGCGTTTTTGAATAAACAAAATCACAAGAACCAATAAAATAATTTTTGCAAGCACAGCTCCCATTCCAATCTCAAGGACTGTACCGCTAATCCCTAAACCGAGTGCTGCAAGAACTGCACCCCAGACTTGTCCTACACCACCGACGACAACAACAAGAAAAGCATCAATAATGTAGTTTTGACCCAAGTCAGGGCCAACATTACCGACTTGTGCCAAAGCACAACCCGCCAGGCCGGCTAAACCTGAACCCAAACCAAAAGCCAGCATGTCGATACGGCTTGAACGAATCCCTACAGCACGTGCCATTTGACGGTTTTGCGTTACGGCACGAACGAATAGACCAAAACGTGTTTTATTCAGTAGATAAACCAAGAGCAGAAAAACTGCCACAGTAAAGACAATAATGGCGATGCGGTTATAAGGCAGCATCAGGCTTGGAGTGATTGAAATGCCCCCTGAAAGCCATGAAATATTGGAGACTTCGACGTTTTGTGCACCAAAAATCATACGTACCAATTGCATAAGAATCAGACTGACTCCAAAAGTTGCCAATAAAGTTTCAAGTTGACGACCATACAAGGGACGAATCACGGTCCTTTCAATCAACATGCCAATCAATGCACTGACCACAAATGCTGCAGGAATTGCAGCAATTAAGTACCAGTCGATATATCCTGAAAAATGGGTCTTGAACAGGCTTTGCACCACATAGGTGGTATATGCGCCAATCATGATCAGTTCGCCATGCGCCATATTGATGACACCGAGCAAACCGTATGTAATGGCCAAACCTAAGGCAGCCAACAATAAAATACTGGCTGTACTCAAACCTGAAAAGACATGTCCTGTCCATTCACTGGCTTGAAGTCGGGTTTTTATACTGCTTTTAGCATCCCTTAATGCAGCTTTTAATTCTGGATTTAAATTTGGTTGTTGCAGTTCTTGTTCAACCAAAGCCAGTACATCGGGATGATTCGATTGTTTTAATACTTTTGCCGCTTGGATCTGGACCAATACATCTGTACTGCTATAGTCCAAACGTGCTTTGAGTTGTTCTAATCGGGCTTTAACCTTGTTATTCGTTTCATTTAAATACAGCGCATTCACCATTGCTGTATCCAATTCGGATAAATTATTTTCCAAAATTTCAATAGCTTCTAAACGCTGAGAAGCATCTTCAGACTGTAATCTTACTTTGGCTTGTCCAAAGCTCAAGGCCTTACGCAAGGTGTTCACCAAGGTGACTTGAGATAAATCTGATGGCCAAGTTTCTATGACTTGCTCATTTGGATAGCTGAATAATTTTTCATCATTTTTTAAAATATAGGTTTGTCCAGAACCATCTGTATACAGTTCATTTTTATTCACATAGGCAACCAAACGATCGAGCTCTTCAATGCTGGCTGGCCATTGGTTTAACATATTGCGACGTTCAGAAAATCCCGCATGGACAAATTGTTGAATCGTATCACCCGATGAGGCAACTGCCTTATGCGTGTTTTCAGCCTGAGTAATGACTTGAGAATTTTCTGCTGAAGAAGAATTTGGCGTCTCTGCATTCAAATTTTGCAGGAAAAAAAATTGAGTAATAATGAATAGAATAGTGGGGTAATTTATTCGATAAATCATGCTAAGCCTCCCTATTAAGTGTTAATCCCATGAGGGAAAAATAAATCAAAAAAGCCTGCTGCACATGCAACAGGCTTAGGGAAAACTTATTTAGGAATATACGGGCTCCATGGCTCCGCTTTTATAGCATTCGGTGTTTTGTAAACGATATCAAACTGACCATCTCCACGAATCTCACCAATCATGACCGGCTTATGTAAATGGTGATTGGTTTCATCCATTTTCAAGGTATAACCCGATGGAGCCGCAAAAGTTTGCCCTGCCATTGCTTCACGCACTTTATCTACATCTGTAGTACCCGCTTTTTCTACCGCTTGCTTCCACATGTTAATACCGACATAGGTCGCTTCCATTGGATCATTGGTTACAACCTTCGCTGCATTCGGTAGCTTGTACTCCACTGCAAATTGTTTGTATTTATCAATAAATTTAGTATTAACCGGATTTTTCACGGTCATGAAATAGTTCCATGCCGCCAAGTGTCCTACTAGTGGTTTGGTATCAATGCCGCGGAGTTCTTCCTCACCCACTGAAAATGCCATAACAGGAATATCCGAAGCTTTTATACCTTGGTTACCCAATTCACGGTAAAAGGGTACATTTGAATCGCCATTGATTGTGGAGATTACCGCAGTCTTTTTACCTGCAGCAAATTTCTTAACATTCCCCACAATGGTTTGATAGTTGCTGTGACCGAAGGGTGTATACTCTTCCATAATATCGGCTTCAGCAATACCTTTGGATTTTAAGAATGCACGCAAGATTTTGTTAGTGGTTCGTGGGTAAACATAGTCTGTACCTAACAATACAAAACGCTTAGCGTTACCACCCTCTTCACTCATAAGATATTCAACAGCAGGAATTGCTTGTTGATTTGGTGCAGCACCGGTGTAGAAAATATTTTTTGATTGTTCTTGTCCTTCATATTGAACTGGATAGAACATTAAGCCGTTTAATTCTTCAACCACGGGTAATACTGATTTACGCGATACTGAAGTCCAGGCACCAAAAATCACTGCTACTTTATCTTGAGTGATTAACTGACGTGCACGTTCTGCAAACAAAGGCCAATCGGAAGCCGGGTCAACCACAACAGCTTCCAATTTTTTACCTAATACCCCCCCATTTGCATTAATTTCATTGATCGCCATTAATGCGGTATTTTTTAACGATGTTTCAGAAATTGCCATCGTGCCTGAAAGGGAATGTAAAATACCGACTTTGATCGTATCGCCACTTGTCGCAGCTGCTTTTGCTTCAGGCTGAGTTGCTTCTTTTTTTTCAGCAGATTTTGAGCATCCTGCAAGTGAAATGCTTGCCAGTAATGCAGCAGTAAGTAAACTTTTAGAAATCAATTTTTGTTGCATCATCATTTATTCTCCGACCCTTTTTAAGGCATTTTCTTGTAAAGTCAGAATGTGTTATTCAAATAATGTGCCAATTGTGACTACCTATACTTAAATTAATGATTATTATAAATATTAATGATTAAATGGTCGGCGCTTTCTATTCTATGAGCACTAAAATGGAACGAGTGCTACACCATAGAAATGGAATAAATATAAATAATTGACCGATGAGGATGCAGAATTGAAAGTATCCAGGTTGAGTTCATTTTTTAAGTAGATAAGAAAAATATTTAAAAAAATAAAGCCTTATAGTCTCTCCCAAAACTATAAGGCTTAGATCTGTTGCTTCCTCTTCATAACTTACCTTATTATAAGTTAAGTTATGTGTTTATAATTATTATTATGCGATTTCCATCTATACATGATGGAATTTATTAAATGAATAATTACATATATTTAAGCTAAATTATAGTGACAATTACTTGTTTTCTTGTAAGCATTTACCTACAAAAATAAAGCGCAATCAATTTTGTAGCGCTATTTTCAATCATCTATTTGCAATATACATCCAATGATTTGTACGAAACGAAAAATCGAAGTAAAACTCCCATCCTCTACTCGTTTTTAGGATTGAGTCCTGTTTTTTCATGCTGACTTGAAATATATGAACTGAGCCACATTATAATGAATAAGGCTTTTATTAATTAAAAGTGAGTAGAAACCATGACACCTGAACAACGCTTGCAAGCAATATTTGCCAAATCAATACAACATGATGGTGAGCAATCTTATCGATCTAAATTGGACAATAAGCTGGTCGCAAAAAGTCATGAACTTAAAGAATTGGCGCATAAAATTGAAGAAAAAGTCACGAATTTAATATTTATTGAGATGGATAAATTCTTGGAATCTCAAGGATGGGTAATCCTCCCATAAATAACCGAAGTTAAAAGTAGAGGTTAAGCAGCCATTAAAGGTGGCTTTCCTTTGTTAGCCTGATGTGGTCTTTCATGATTGTAATGCCACAGCCAACTTGTTGCATAA
>NZ_JABERK010000004.1:0-2951 GCF_013004315.1 Acinetobacter sp. ANC 5378 | reverse complement strand
GATTCAATCGAACCATACAACTGTTTGGGTGTTGTATAGTCAAGCCTCACGAGTAATTAGTATTGGTCAGCTTCATGCATCACTGCACTTCCACATCCAACCTATCAACGTTGTAGTCTTCAACGGCTCTTTAGAGGACATAAAGTCCTTGGGAAATCTTATCTTGAGGTAGGCTTCCCGCTTAGATGCTTTCAGCGGTTATCCCTTCCGAACATAGCTACCCGGCGATGCGACTGGCGTCACAACCGGTACACCAGAGGTTCGTCCACTCTGGTCCTCTCGTACTAGGAGCAGATCCTCTCAAATTTCCAGCGCCCACGGTAGATAGGGACCGAACTGTCTCACGACGTTCTAAACCCAGCTCGCGTACCTCTTTAAATGGCGAACAGCCATACCCTTGGGACCTGCTTCAGCCCCAGGATGAGATGAGCCGACATCGAGGTGCCAAACACCGCCGTCGATATGAACTCTTGGGCGGTATCAGCCTGTTATCCCCAGAGTACCTTTTATCCGTTGAGCGATGGCCCTTCCATACAGAACCACCGGATCACTAAGACCTACTTTCGTACCTGCTCGACTTGTGGGTCTCGCAGTTAAGCGCGCTTTTGCCTTTATACTCTACGCGTGATTTCCGACCACGCTGAGCGCACCTTCGTACTCCTCCGTTACTCTTTAGGAGGAGACCGCCCCAGTCAAACTACCCACCAGACATGGTCCTCGCTCCAGATTATGGAGCAGAGTTAGAACCTCAATATTACCAGGGTGGTATTTCAAGATTGGCTCCACCAGAACTAGCGTCCTGGTTTCAAAGCCTCCCACCTATCCTACACAAGTAAGATCAAAGTTCAATGTCAAGCTGCAGTAAAGGTTCACGGGGTCTTTCCGTCTAGCCGCGGGTACACCGCATCTTCACGGCGATTTCGATTTCACTGAGTCTCTGCTGGAGACAGCGCCCCCATCATTATGCCATTCGTGCAGGTCGGAACTTACCCGACAAGGAATTTCGCTACCTTAGGACCGTTATAGTTACGGCCGCCGTTTACTGGGGCTTCGATCAAGAGCTTCGCTTACGCTAACCCCATCAATTAACCTTCCAGCACCGGGCAGGCATCACACCCTATACGTCCACTTTCGTGTTTGCAGAGTGCTATGTTTTTAATAAACAGTTGCAGGGGCCTGGTTTCTGTGGCTGTCAACCGCTCATCCCGCGAGGGGAATCACCGTCGACAGCGTACCTTCTCCCGAAGTTACGGTACCATTTTGCCTAGTTCCTTCAGCAGAGTTCTCTCAAGCGCTTTGGTCTACTCGACCTGACCACCTGTGTCGGTTTCGGGTACGATTCCTGTGTAACTGAAGCTTAGAGACTTTTCCTGGAAGTATGGTATCAGCCACTTCGCTGTACAAGTACAGCTTGCTATCAGTTCTCAGCATAGAGTACCCCGGATTTGCCTAAGATACATGCCTACAACCTTTCACCTGGACAACCATCGCCAGGCTGACTTAACCTTCTCCGTCCTCTCATCGCATTACACAGAAGTATTGGAATATTAACCAATTTCCCATCGACTACGCCTCTCGGCCTCGCCTTAGGGGTCGACTCACCCAGCCCCGATTAACGTTGGACTGGAACCCTTGGTCTTTCAGCGTGCGAGTTTTTCACTCGCATTGTCGTTACTCACGTCAGCATTCGCACTTCTGATACCTCCAGCAGACTTCTCAATCCACCTTCATCGGCTTACAGAACGCTCCCCTACCACTTGCAATAAATTGCAAATCCGCAGCTTCGGCATATAGTTTTAGCCCCGTTACATCTTCCGCGCAGGCCGACTCGACTAGTGAGCTATTACGCTTTCTTTAAAGGGTGGCTGCTTCTAAGCCAACCTCCTAGCTGTCTATGCCTTCCCACATCGTTTCCCACTTAACTATAATTTTGGGGCCTTAGCTGGCGGTCTGGATTGTTTTCCTCTTGACTACGGACGTTAGCACCCGCAGTCTGTCTCCCGGATAGTACTCATTGGTATTCGGAGTTTGCATCGGTTTGGTAAGTCGGGATGACCCCCTAGCCGAAACAGTGCTCTACCCCCAATGGTATTCGTCCGAGGCGCTACCTAAATAGCTTTCGGGGAGAACCAGCTATCACCGAGTTTGATTAGCCTTTCACCCCTATCCACAAGTCATCCCCTGGCTTTTCAACGACAGTGGGTTCGGTCCTCCAGTTAGTGTTACCCAACCTTCAACCTGCTCATGGATAGATCACCCGGTTTCGGGTCTACACCCAGCAACTAAACGCCCTATTAAGACTCGGTTTCCCTACGGCTCCCCTATACGGTTAACCTTGCTACTGAATGTAAGTCGCTGACCCATTATACAAAAGGTACGCAGTCACCGGACACAATGCCGGCTCCCACTGCTTGTATGCATGCGGTTTCAGGATCTATTTCACTCCCCTCACAGGGGTTCTTTTCGCCTTTCCCTCACGGTACTGGTTCACTATCGGTCAGTCAGGAGTATTTAGCCTTGGAGGATGGTCCCCCCATATTCAGACAAGGTTTCACGTGCCCCGCCCTACTCGACATCATCATATAAGCCCTTTCGTGTACAGGACTATCACCCACTACGGTTGCACTTCCCAGAGCATTCCACTAGAACTTATATGACTTAATGGGCTTTTCCCCGTTCGCTCGCCGCTACTAAGGGAATCTCAATTGATTTCTTTTCCTAAGGGTACTGAGATGTTTCACTTCCCCTCGTTCGCCTTGCATGACTATGTATTCATCATGCAATACCTACCTTATGGTAAGTGGGTTTCCCCATTCAGAAATCTCCGGATCACAGGATATTTGCCGCCTCCCCGGAGCTTATCGCAGGCTATTACGTCTTTCATCGCCTCTGACTGCCAAGGCATCCACCACATGCACTTAATTACTTGACTATACAACCCCAAACAGTCG
>NZ_JABERK010000045.1:0-4233 GCF_013004315.1 Acinetobacter sp. ANC 5378 | reverse complement strand
TGAGATAAAACAAAGTAAAAACAAAAGAAAAAGCCCTGAACATCTTGCAACATTCAGGGCTTTCGCTTTATATTCAGCGGTACGCAGTTATTTGATGTTGTAGCATCGAATAACGAAGATCATAAGGTTTGGCGACCGTTATGATTTCACACTAAGGCTTGTACCTGAACTCTATTTTCACAAGAAAAACTGTTTAGTTCAAGACCTAATATGATAAGTCTTCGTTAATACGTGTTTTAAATCATCAAATAAGTATCCTAGATCGAGCTTTGCCCGCTTCTGCGTGTCCGTTTTATACGTTTAGGCATGTGGTGTGGGTGGATGGAATTAAGCGACGCTAGCGCACCACAGCGATTGTTTTAGAGGGATATAAGAATATCTAAGGCAAGAGTTGCTACTAGGGGAAATCGACAAAGCAACAACGTGATGAGTAGTTCAGTGATGCTTTAAATTGTATGTTGGGGAAACCCTCACAGAGATAAGTGATCTGATCGGTTTGAGAACGTGTCGATGCGGTGTGTGAATCGTAATCTCAGCCTGTGTAGGAAAGCACAATTACCTACTGTCGTGGACGACCGATGCGTGGCTCCGTCAGCCCAAAATTGGTATTCGGCAATACTTTAAGAGCAAGCAGTTTTTGCAGGCTCTTAGGGTGAGTATTGCCGAAACTCACTCAACGTTCACCATCAGCCCAGAGGGCTTGCCCGAAGGCTGTGGTGATCTTGAGTGAGTAAGAGCATTTTTTTAAGGCTTTTGATTTTATTTGATATATATTTCTGTATAGTTTTACTGAACGAATTGCTGTATATTAAAACTATACAAAGGATGATTTTTTGTGATTGTAGATTTTAATCATAAGGGACTGGAACGATTTTTTAAAACCGGTTCTACAGCAGGTATTCAGTCTGTTCATTCAACAAAGTTAAAAAGACAATTAACTGCTTTGAATGAAGCCCAAAGTATTGATGAAATGAATTTCCCCGGATGGAAGCTTCATCCTTTAAAAGGTAAATTAAAAGATCATTGGGCAATTACAGTTAATGCTAATTGGCGCATGACTTTTATTTTTAAAGACGGTAATGCGCATATTGTGGACTATCAGGACTACCATTGAGGTGAATATGATGATGAATAATCCAGCTCATGCAGGTGAGTTAATTTCAGAGTGGTTAGATGGTTTAAAAGAAGAAGGACAAGCGATCACTATTACCGAACTTGCTGAACGTATCCAAGTGACACGTCCATTACTTTCTCGAATTATTAATGGCAAAGCACCAGTGACCGCAGATGTAGCTTTACGCTTGCATGATGCTTTGGGAATTAGTGCAGACTTGTTAATGCGTGTTCAATCAAAGCATTCACTTTGGATAGAATCACAAAAACAGCGTCCGCAGATTCAACCATTTTTTGTTAGTTGTTAACTAAAAATTTATATTTTCTTTATACTTGATTATAGTTTATTGATTAAAAATAAGATTTTTGATTATGGTTGATGGAAAAGCTTTACTTTTACAAGCAAAAATTTCTCGAAATGATTTAGATATTTTTGAGAATAAACTTTTAGATTTATGCCAACAGTATTTTTTAGATCCATTAAAGTCAGATCTTTTAATACCGAGTCGTTTAAAAGATATAGTAAAAAAATATCAAGAAAAACAAAGTTTAAGTAGATTTGAGAAAGCATATATTCATGAATATATGCTTAGATCTTTAAATGGCTTTTTACCTGATTTTCAGAAAAAAATTAGAAATAAAGTGGAATTAGAGAGAGTTTCAGAAGAAAAAGTTCGTCAAGAAAAGTTGAGACAAGAAGCTATTGAAAAACAAAAGTTACTTGAATCAGATCCTGTATATATTGCAAAGCAAAAAGAACAAGCATTACTTAAAAAATATGAAATTAATGAATATATATCAGGCGCATTACCAATAGAACTTTCTGAGATTTTAAGTAAGTTAGATAGGGAAATAAGGCTTTCTCAAGATGAAGCAGTTTGGTTAAACACTTTAGGAAAGAAATTTTTTAGTAGTAAGGTTCGTCATAAATTTCATCGTTTAGAAGCTAATTATTATCTTCAAGAATATAAGAAAAATGCCAAAAATATTTGGAATGCTATTAATGCGAGTAGCCAATTAAGAAAGTGTCAGGCTAGTTTAGAAGCAGAGGAGCTTCTTGAAAGTATTACTGTTTCTGATAAAAAAGATAAAAAATTATTATCTGCTTATTTCACAACATTAGGAGGTGTTAGACGTGATCTTAGAAAAGTTAATGTCGCAATAGATAATGCTTCCAAAGCTCATAATTTAATTCCAGATAATTATCGTCCATGTACTTTATTGGGGGCTATTTATATGGAAACATACCAATATACACTGGGGCATGAGTGGTACGAGAAAGCTAGTGAACGTGGAGCAACAAATCAATCAATTAATGCGGATCTAAAAAGCATTATTTCTAAGATGGATAAAGCTAAACGTAATGAAATGATTGAACACTTATTAAAGTTGGATCATCAAGCATATTCATGGTTAAAGTCTTTAAAAGCAGCTGTAGTAAATAATCCGAAAATTAAACAAAATAAGGTTGAGCAGACAGTAAAAGCTCAAAAGAAAGTATCGCCCCCACAGAGTAAAAAGACTGTTCAAAATAAACAGCCTAAAGATTCTGAAAAAAGTTTGCAGAGTCTTTTAGAACAAGGGGCTAAGGCACATAATTTAAAAAAGCCTGCTAGCCTATCAAAACCCTCATGTATGAAACCTAAGAAGAAGTAATGTTTAATTTTTCTAAAATTAACATAATGCACATTATACGAAATTCAAATTTTATTTCTTTAATTTTCAATGATATAGTTAAACCTTATAAGCCCCTTTTCTCCAATCGGGGCTTTTTTTATCTTTTCTCACGTTCCACGCTTAATAAGTGAACAATGTTCCATGGTTTTCATTAGTTGGATTAAAGAATGTCAGTACTCTAAACTTTTAGAGTAAATCTTTAAGATTCTCTTTAGTTAAGTGTTCACCAGCATTTTCATTAAAACCAGCATTCGATTTTTTTGAATCTGAGTCAATTCTATCTAAAGCTTTAGCTTTAATATCTTTCACTACAGGTTGAGTAGTTAACTGAACTTTTTCTGTGGTTGGACTAAAACTGTCTTTGTATTTTTTGTAACTTTGTCCGACTGCTTGACCGCTTACTTTAATATCAAATTTTGTTTGCACTAAATCAGCTATGTCTTGCCATGTATAAACTTGAGATGGATCATCTCTAGATTCAATAATGAATCGAATAGCATTCCTACTTAGTAATTTTCTTGCCATAAGATGTCCCTTCGTACTGACTTAAAGTATTTTAAACCAAATTCAACCATCATCTAAACCATTTGAAAGCATTTTCAACTATTTTAAACCATTTAAAAGAAAACTAGAGTACTTTTTAAAGCATATTAAACCATTTGAAAGTATCTGAAAGTAAGTGGGCATAAAATCCATAATTACAGCGAAATTTACTTTTGTTTTTTGATCGCAGGATAGGCTTAGGCCGTCAAAATGGCGTCATTTTATATAATTTTTTGAAATATACTGTTGTTAGTTAAAAATTAGCTTGGGAAAAATGATGTCTGTATTGACCATTCTTGAAGCATCAAAGAAATTTAATATCGGTAGAACGACAATTTATAAAGCCATTAAAAGAGGTGAGCTAACTCCTCAATTAAGTGAATCAGGCGTACAGATGATTGATCCTCAAGATATGATCCGATTATTTGGTAGTCCTAGCAAAAAAACTGTTTCTGTAGACAGTAATTCTACTGTTTCAGTGAACAATGATGATTTAGTGCGTGAACTGCGTTTACAGATCGAGGAACTGAAACAGGATAAAGCGTTCCTGAAACAAGAGATATCAAGCGTTAGACGTGATTTTGATGACTTCAAACTACTAATAGAACACAAGGCAAAAACAGAAGTGACTGAAACAGCCGAAACTGTATCTAAACAGGATGTGAGCAGTTTTGGTGAGCAGAAAAAACAAGCTTGGGAACAGGTAGAAACACCATCACAAACTCACCAGGAAGAACCTAAAAAACTGGCAGTATTTTTAAGCCGTTTATTAAAACTGAGATAAAACAAAGTAAAAACAAAAGAAAAAGCCCTGAACATCTTGCAACATTCAGGGCTTTCGCTTTATATTCAGCGGTACGCAGTTATTTGATGTTGTAGCATCGAATAACGAAGATCATA